>JAEEZZ010000159.1 GCA_016292255.1 Oscillospiraceae bacterium | reverse complement strand
TCAATGATCTGAGCATAGATATTGGCGTTGCTTCTGAATACGTTCAGGCGAGGACGCTCGGGGGTGCCGGAGATCTTCGCGCGAACTCTCACATGACGCTTGACGCGCTGTGCATTTCTGTCGAACTTTTTAACCATTTATGCACACCTCCGATTACTTCTTGGCGCCAGTCTTGCCTTCCTTATGGCGGACAACTTCACTGGCGTACTTGATGCCCTTGCCCTTGTAGGGCTCGGGAGGTCTCTTGCCGCGGACCTCGGCCGCGAACTGGCCGACAGCCTGCTTGTCATAACCCTTGATGATGATCTTGTTGGGAGCGGGGACCTCGATCTCCACGCCCGCGGGAGGATCCATCGTGACCGGATGGGAGTAGCCCAGGTTCATGACCAGCTTCTTGCCTTCCATCTGAGCACGGTAGCCCACGCCGTTGACCTCGAGCTCCTTGGAGAAGCCCTTGTCCAGGCCGACGATCATGTTGTTCAGCAGGGTACGGGTGAGACCATGAAGGCTCTTGCACTCATGGCTGTCATCGGGACGGGAGACGGTGATCTTGGCGCCGTCCTTCTCGATGATCATCTTGGGGTTGAAGGTCTGGGTCAGCGTGCCCTTGGCACCCTTGACGGTGACCACATTGTTCTCAGCGATTTCCACGTTGACGTTTGCGGGAACGGTAATCGCCAATCTGCCGATACGAGACATAACGTTACCTCCTTACCAAACGAACGCAAGGACTTCGCCGCCGACGTGCGCCGCGCGAGCAGCCTTGTCGGTCATGACGCCCTTGGAAGTGGAAATAATAGCGATGCCGAGGCCCTTCAGGACCTTGGGCAGCTCCTCGGAGCCGGCGTAGACACGCAGGCCGGGCTTGGAGACGCGCTTCAGGCCGGAGATGACCTTCTCGCCCTTGCCGAGATACTTCAGCGTGATGTGGATCATGCCCTGCGCGCCGTCTTCCTCCACGGTGAAGGACTTGATGTATCCCTCATCCAGCAGGATCTGCGCGATGGACTTCTTCAGGTTGGAAGCGGGGACGTCCACGGTGCTGTGCTTCGCGTTGTTGGCGTTGCGGATGCGGGTCAGCATATCCGCAACAGGATCGGTGATTTGCATGTGATACTCCTCCTTGTTGAAGTTACCGGTCTGAAACCGGTTTCAGTACCAGGGTATCCGAGGGAATGAAAGAATGAAACTATGAAAGAATGAAAGAATGACATCCGGCTTCATGTCTCATTCTTCATTATCCCAGGGACTTCTGATACCCATTTACATTAAAATCATTATTAGGCAATGGTTGAACAGGCAATAGTCAATAGGAGACGAGGAACGAAGCGTTCCGCTCCCCTATTGCCTGGTGCCTGGTGCCTATTGCCTGAAAGCGTAAGCTTTCCTTACCAGGAAGCCTTACGCACGCCGGGGATCTCGCCCTTGTAGGCCCGCTCACGGAAGCAGATACGGCAGATGCCGTAGTCGCGGAGATAGGCATGAGGACGACCGCAGATCTTGCAGCGGTTGTAGCGGCGGGTGGAGAACTTGGCTTCCGCCTGCTGCTTGAGAATCATAGCTTTTCTTGCCATTGTTTCTTCCTCCCTGATTAGGCGTAGAAGGGAGCGCCGATCTGGGTCAGCAGCTCTTTGGCTTCTTCGTCGGTGTTGGCGGTGGTGCAGATCACGATGTTCATGCCGCGGATCTTGTCCACCTTATCGTACTCGATTTCGGGGAAGATGAGCTGTTCCTTCAGGCCCATGGCATAGTTGCCGCGGCCGTCGAAGGCGTTGGGGTTGATGCCGCGGAAGTCGCGGACACGGGGCAGAGCCACGCAGAACAGACGGTCCAGGAACTCCCACATCTTGTCGCCCCGGAGGGTGACCATGACGCCGACGTTCTCACCCTCACGGACCTTGAAGTTGGCGACGCTCTTGCGGGCCTTGGTCACGATGGGCTTCTGACCGGTGATGGCGGCGATGTCCTTGCAGATGGCCTCGATCTCCTTGGCGTTATTCTTGGAATCGCCGCAGCCGACGTTCACAATGACCTTGCTCAGGTTGGGGATCTGCATGACGCTCTTGTACTGGAACTTCTTCATGAGAGCGGGAGCGATTTCTTCGGTGTACTTAACCTTCAGTCTTGCCATTTCTGAAATCCTCCTTCTCAAATCTCATGGCCGCACTTGCCGCGGCCCACGCGGATCTTCTTGTCGCCCTCGACCTTGAAGCCGATGCGAACGCCCTTGTTGCACTTGGGGCAGTAGAGGGCAACCTTGTCGGCGCGGATGGGGGTCTCCTTGCGGATTCTGCCGGACTCCTCGCCCTGCTTGCGAGCCTTCTGATGGACGGTGGCGACGTTGACGCCCTCGACGATCAGCTTGTTCTCGCTGGGCATGGCCGTCAGGACCTTGCCCTTCACGCCCTTGTCCTTGCCGGACAGAACGATAACGGTGTCATTTTTCTTAATGTTCATGGTGCGTCCCCCTTAAACAGTTTCGGGTGCGAGGGAGCAGATCTTCATGAAGCCTTTATCACGAAGCTCTCTGGCCACGGGCCCAAAAATACGGGTGCCCTTGGGGCTCTTGTCGTCCTTGATGAGAACGGCAGCGTTCTCGTCGAAGCGGACGTAGGTGCCGTCAGCGCGGCGGGTGCCCTTGGCAGTACGGACGATGACAGCGCGGACGACTTCGCCCTTCTTGGCAGTGCCGCCGGGGGCAGCCTTGCGGACGGAAGCCACGATAACGTCACCGATGTTGCCGAACTTGCGGCGGGAACCGCCCAGCACACGGATGCACTTGATTTCCTTGGCGCCGGTATTGTCGGCAACCTTCAGATAAGTTTCAGCCTGAATCAATGTTGTCGACCTCCTTACTTAGCCTTCTCGATGATCTCAACGAGTCTCCATCTCTTGTCCT
>JAEEZZ010000015.1 GCA_016292255.1 Oscillospiraceae bacterium | reverse complement strand
TTTTATTCGCTCCGTGCAGGAAGGTGGCGAAAACCACGTTCCCGTAGCCGCACCGTGACAGCCCGTCTTTAATGGGTCAAATGACCCATACCGTGAAAGCGGCTCACGGGTCAGCTAACGGGTCAAGCCTTTTGCGTTCGCAGGATGATCCTGCTTAAAAGATACAAAGTGGGCAAAAAATGCAGGTTTTCATCCAAAAATCACCCTGAAAAGCCGAAAACCCGGACGCTTTCGCGTCCGGGTTTGGTGGGGGAAGGTGGATTCGAACCACCGAAGGCAGTGCCAGCAGATTTACAGTCTGTCCCCTTTGGCCACTCGGGAATTCCCCCATATTCGTTGCTGTTTGAGCGTTCCCGGACGACGCCTTCGTATCGCCTGGCTGGAAAGGTGGAGCTGGTAGACGGACTCGAACCCCCGACCTGCTGATTACAAATCAGCTGCTCTACCAACTGAGCTATACCAGCACGGCTCAAACAAGCATGTATAATTATAGCGGGATTTCGGCGTTTTGTCAAGAGATTTTTTCCGTTTTCTGCTCATTTTTTTCATTTTCCGGAAAACCCCTTTTGTCCGCCCCGGTTCTGTGGTATAATTTTTCCGTTCTGACCGACATTTCAAGAAAAGAGGGATCGCTATGTGGACACAGGCAAGGATCCGGGAGCTTGTCACGCGGCAGCGGCAGTATTTTCGCACCGGCAAGACCCAGGACATCGACTGGCGGATCGCGCAGCTTCGGAAGCTCAAGCAGGCTGTGCTGTCCCGGGAAAAGGAGATCATCGCGGCGCTGGCCGCAGATCTGGGCCGCAGCGAGGCGGAAGCCTATCTCAGCGACATCGGGCCCGTTGTGACGGAGATCAACGAAAACATCCGCGGTCTGCGGCGCTGGGCCAAGCCGGAGCTCCGGTTCAGCGGCCTCAGCTGCTTCCCCAGCACGGTCACAAGGGTCTACAAAATGCCCTACGGGGTCAGTCTGATCATCAGTCCCTTCAATTTCCCCTTTTTGCTGTCCCTGGGCGTTCTGGCGGCGGCCATCGCGGGGGGAAATACCGCGGTTTTGAAAGCCAGCGCCAAGTCCTATCACAGCACGGAGCTGTTGAAGCGGCTGATCGCCGACAGCTTTCCGGACGACTACATCGCCCTGGTGGACGGGGGCCACGACGTGGCTGACCTGCTGCTGGCGGAGCGCTTTGACAAGATCTTCTACACCGGCTCGCCCAAGGTGGGCGTCCACGTACTGGAGGCCGCGGCCAGGCATCTGACCCCCGTGACCCTGGAGCTGGGCGGGGAAACCGGCAACTGGGCCATCGTCCGCAAGGACGCGGATCTGCGGGACGCGGCCCGGAAGCTCGTCTTCTTCAAGTTGCTCAACAGCGGGCAGATCTGCATCAACGTGAACCAGGTGGCCGTGGCGGAGGAGGTCGCCCCCGCGTTCCTGGAGGCAGTCAAAGCGGAGCTGAAACGGCAGATCGGGGACGACCCGATCCACAGCCCCGAATACCCCTGCTTGATCACCCATGCCGCCTGGGATCGCTGTGCGGCGGAGGCGGAGCAGTACCGCGACCGGATCCTGGTGGGCGGAACCGGCGACCGGGAGACCCGGAAATACGCGCCCACTGTGATTTGGCCCGTGGGCATCGACGAGCCCATCGTTCGGCACGAGCTCTTCGCGCCCCTTCTGCCGGTGGTGCCCTATCCGGACAGCGAGATCGACCGCCTGCTGGACACCGTCGCCGACCGGGAGCACGGCCTCGCTCTCTACCTGTTTACAAAGGATATGGCCTGGGCAAAAAGAGTTATGTCAACTCAGCAATACGGCGGCGGCTGCGTCAACGAGGTCTGCCTGCACATGATGGTGAAAGGCGCCCCCTTTGGCGGCGTGGGGCATTCCGGCATGGGCGCCTACCACGGCGAGTGGGGCTTCCGGGAATTCACCCACCCGTCCACGGTGCTGTTCGGCAGGACCCACGGCAACCTCTCCCTGCGGGAGCATCCCTACACCGGAAAGACCGGGGAATGGAAGCGGAAGCTGCTGAAGCTGATGGAGCGGTAGCGGCGCACAGTGCCGGCTGCTGTAGCGGCGCACAGTGTGCGCCACAGAACCGCCCGTAGGGGCGAGCACCTGTGCCCTTCATGGGTATCGCTCGTCCGATCTGCACGGTGTAAATTGCAGGAATCCCCGGAAAAGCTGTTGAAAAAATGAAAAAGTATGATAGAATGAAAAAGCAAGTATTCTCTCTGATCCTTGCCTTTTAAGAGTGTCATCTGAGCCGCGTGACCATCCCATACGGCGTCACGAACATCGGCGTGGCTGCGTTCCGTAAAAGCAGCGTATGCAATTTGACCATCCCGGACAGCGTCGTGCGCATTGAAGACAAAGCGTTCTATTAAAGTAAAGTAGGGGCGGCCACCTGTGCCCTTCATGGGTATTGCTCGTCCGGTTTGCGCAGCAAACAATCGTATGCGTCAGCAGACGATCAAGCCGGGTGCGTTGTATTGCCCCGGTCGGATTTGCCTTGCGGCAAATTGCGTTCGTACCGAACGCCGGAGCGATGTGGGCATCGCTCCCTACGGGGGACGGGACGAGCGGTGCTCGCCCCTACGGGCGTTGTGCGCATCGGGTATCCCGTCTCCGCCGTAGGGGCGCACTTAGGTGGCGCCACGGAATCATTGACATATCATATCAAACAACATACATAAATCAGGAGGAACAAATGAAACTGGAACCCATTGTGGTGTCGCTGCTGGACACCGACCTTTACAAGTTTAACATGGATCAGGTGATCTTCCACAAGCACACCGACCTGTGCGGAGAATACCTGTTCAAATGCCGCAACAAGGACGTGGTCTTCACCGAGGAAATGGTGGAGGAGATCAAAGCCCAGGTGGATCATCTTTGCACCCTGCGCTTCCGGAAGGAGGAGCTGGACTACCTGCGCTCCATCCGCTTTATCAAAAACGACTACGTGGAGTTCCTGCGGCTGTGGCACCCGATCCGGGACTACGTCACCATCGGCCGGACGGAGGCGGGGGAGCTGCAGGTGGCCGTGGACGGGCCGCTGTTCTCCGCGATGCAGTTCGAGATCTACCTGCTGGAGATCATCAACGAGGTCTACTTCCGGATGCGCTACGACTACGACAAGCTTCTCCGCTCTGCCGAGGAACGGCTGAACAACAAGATCCGGGCGCTGAACGACGGGACCTACACCTTCCACTTTGCCGAATTCGGCTGCCGCCGCAGACTCTCCCGGGAGTGGGAGGACGTAGTGGTGCGCAGGCTCGCCACCGAGACCGACAAATGCATCGGCACCTCCAACGTGTACCTGGCGATGAAGTACAACCTGACCCCCATCGGCACCTATGCCCATGAGTATGTGCAGATGTTCCAGGGCATCGACAGCATCCCCCTGTCCTACACCAACCACTACGCCATGCGGGACTGGTACGACGAATACAACGGCGATAACGGCACCGCCCTCACCGACACCCTCACCACCGACCTGTTCCTGCTGGACTTCACCCGTTCCATGGTCAACAACTACACCGGCGTCCGCCACGACAGCGGCGACCCCTATGCCTGGGGCGAGAAGATCATCAAGCACTACGAGAGCTACGGCGTGGATCCCCGCACCAAGCTCCTGCTGTTCTCCGACAGCCTGGACTTCGACCGGGCCCAGAAGCTGTACGAGCATTTCAAGGATCGGGCCAAGGTGAGCTTCGGCATCGGCACCTTCTGTTCCAACGATACCTGCGAAACCGCGCTGAATATCGTGATCAAGCTGCAATTTGTCAACGGCAGACCCGTGGCCAAGATCTCCGACGCCGAGGGCAAGGCCATGTGCCGGGACGATCAGTATCTGGACTACCTCAAGCGTTCCGTGGCCTTCCGCCTGGAGCGGCAGAAGGACGACCGGGCCTGACCGAAGCTCGGAAACGGGGGGCGTTCTCCGGCTGCGGGGATCAGGGATCCCCGCGCCCGGCGGGTAACCGGGCCCGGAATGACAGAGCGGCTGCATTGTTCCCGCAAACTTTTCCGGCGCACTTGATTTTCTCCGGCGTTTGTGGTATTCTGTCATCCGGAAAAACGCGATCGGAAAGCTTTCCCGTTCCGTCCCAACTAAATAATGGAGAGATCAGAAATGCTGAATAAACACGGACTCAAAATGCGTAAGGTCAGATCTGCGGCCAAGGAAACGGAAAAGGCGGCCAAGGGCGGCCTTCGCACCCAGATCACATACAACACAAGCTCCGGCGTGATTTATGCCCAGAGCAATTCCCAGTCGTCCTGGGTGCTCTTCGACGACCCGAGCTTTCTCTCGGTCTGCTTCACCTCAGAGGCCATGACGCCCCAGGAGATCGCGGATATGGTCTTCAAGGCAGTGGAAGAGCAGCGGCAGACGGAGGAGGACGAATAATCCGTTTTATGCGGAAGGGCGCGGTTCATTTGGAACCGCGCCCTTTTTTGCCCCGCAGGGGGCGGTTTTCGTTCTGCAGTCACAGCGTACCCCGGGCGGGAATAGGCTGTCAGGAGGATCTATCCTGAACGATCGACGGAGGTGCTGCGGAATGGGAAAAATCTACCGGGACGAAGTCCTGCACATTGCGGCGGAGGAGCTGGGATACCTGGAAAAGGCCACCGACCGGGATCTGGACAGCAAAACCGCCAATCCGGGCAACGGCAACTGGACGAAGTATGCCCGGGACCTTTGGCAGGCCGTGCCCCACTACTACCAGAGCAACAAGAACGGCTATGACTGGTGCTGCGTGTTTGTGGACTGGTGCGTCTATATCGCCTCCGGCCGGGACTCCGTCCGGGCCCAGGCGGCCAAGTATTTCACCGGGCCCTACGGCGCGGGCTGCGACTGGTGCGTGAAGTATTACAAGGAGGCGGGGGCCTGGTATGCCGACCCCAAGCCGGGGGATCAGATCTTCTTTGGCAGCGCCTACGCCGCCCAGCATACGGGCCTGGTGGAGTATGTGAAGGACGGAGTGATCCACACCGTGGAGGGCAACAGCGACAATATGGTACGCCGCAGGAGCTATGCCCTGGGCGACAGCCATATCCTCGGCTACGGCCGCCCCGGCTATGACGGGCTCAGCAGACCCCGGGAGCTGCCCTTTACCGACGTGCCCAGGGACGCCTGGTACCGTACCGCGGTGGAGTGGGCCTACGAAAACGGCATCACCGCAGGCACCGGCCCCGCCACCTTCAGCCCCGACAAAGCCTGCACCAGAGCGGAGACGGTGCAGATGCTCTACCGGCTGGCTCACAGCAGTGAGGTCAGACGGCGATAAAAAAAGGATCACCCCCCGGTGGGAGATGATCCGTTTCAGCGTGTCAAAAAAGTTGAAAGTTGAGAATTGAAAGTTGAAAGTTGTGGTATCGTTCAAATTGCCATTTGACCGATGAGAAGAAAAGCGGAGATTTCCGGCTCAATGATTCTTTTTACTGTGTAATTACGGGTTGCTGTGAAATTACGGGTCAAAAAGGCGGAAACAGCCTGTTTTGCAGCTTGGATTTCCTTTTTTATATGGCAATTTAAAAAACACCTTCATTTTCAACTATCAATTTTCAATTTTCAATTCTGCGGACAGGGAACCGCCTCCTGTCCGTCCTCGCTTACGGCTCCGTGGCGGCCTGCTGCTGGGCCTGGTTGATCTGATTGACCAGATCCTGCGCCTGCTGCACGTAGTCCTCCTTGGACTTGGATTCCTCGCTGTCCTTCCGGGTGCTGCTCATGTTCTTCATCAGAAGAAAGGCGACCAACAGGGCGACCAGGAGAAGCAGCAGGACAGAAATGCCGGTGGCGTTTCGTTTTACCATAACAAACCTCTTTCTGCGCGCAAAAGGAACTGCCCCGGGATGAGGCAGTCCTTTTGCGGGAATGTAAGTGTGCGCTGTTCTTTTCTTTTGTATGGTCGTATTATAGCACAATTTTTTGAAAAAGCAAGAGGAAATTTGTAGATTTTGTGATGTTTTTTCATAATCATTCCAAAATATTTGAGAAATACCGAAATAATACGAGCATTACGGAATAAACATCCGGAAGGATCAGTTGACTGCACAAATTTTTTTTGGTATAATCTCACGAAATCGATCCGAAAATCAGGCACAGGAGGGACAGATATGAAGGAATTCACACAGATCCATTTGGAGCTGCAGGACGACCAGTGGCCCGATACCGGGACGGATCACCACCGGCAGATCGTCCGGGCCATCGTGGTGGACGACGAAGGCTGGTTCTATTTTGTGCGGGCCTTCCGGAACGACGACTTTGGCCGGGCGACGCTGATCGAGACCTCCGGCGGCGGAGTGGAGCCGGGGGAGGAGCTGGAGACGGCCATCCGCCGGGAGCTGCGGGAGGAGCTGGGGGCGGAGGTGGAGATCCTCTGCACCCTGGGCCTGGTCAGCGATCACTACAATCTGATCCGCCGGCACAACCTCAACCACTATTATCTCTGCCGGGTGTGTTCCTTCGGTGCGCGGCATCTGACGGAGGATGAGAAAAGCTGTTTCCACCTTTCCACCCTGCGGCTGCGCTTTGAAGACGCAGTCCGGGAGTACGAGCTGCGGGCCTGCACCCCCATCGGCAAGCTGATTGCAGCCCGGGAGCTGCCCGTGCTGCGGCTGGCGCAGCAGGTATTGGAGCAGGAAGCCGAGGCGGAATCGAAATAAGGTCAGACAAAAGGACTTGCCCGCGGGCAAGTCCTTTCGGCTGGGGAAAAAGAGAGAAAACAAACATGAGACGACTGTGAAAGGAATGATTACTCCGCCGCATACCCGTCGATGAGCTTTCCATCCCGCATCCGGTAGACCTGATCGGCCCGGGCGGCGATGTCCAGATCGTGGGTCACCACGATGACGCAGTAGCCGTCGTCGTGCGCGAGGTTCAGCAGCAGGTCGATGATGCGTCGGCTGTTCTCGGTGTCCAGGTTGCCGGTGGGCTCGTCGGCCAGAAGCAGCTTGGTGTCCATGCTCATGGCGCGGGCGACGGCCACGCGTTGCTGCTCGCCGCCGGAGAGCATATCCGGGAAGCGGGGCAGCACCGTCACCGGCAGACCC
>JAEEZZ010000158.1 GCA_016292255.1 Oscillospiraceae bacterium | reverse complement strand
CTGCCAGTTGGCATTGCGGAGGATTTCCGCGTTTTCCCCTTGGAATACCGAGCCCGCCTCCGCGTCACCGGTGAGCTGATAAAGCATCCAGGCTGTCATATATCCGTCGGAGCGTGCAAGCATCTGTTCGTGCTCTGCCCCCACGGCCCTTGCCCGGACCTTTGGCACCTCTTCGGAGATGCTGTTATAATTTTCAATCTGTGCAGAAAGCGGTGATACGCCGCCGTAGCTTTTTTCCGGATCATTGCCTGAATCGTCAGACTTGCCGGTACCGGCAGCCATGAAATACGGGATCGTGATTTTGGAGGCATCATACTCCCAGCCCATATTCTTGGCAAGGGTGGGATAAGCGGCGCTCCCCGTAAACATCGCCTTGTAGCGTGCGCCGTTTTCATAGTTTGTTACGGCGCAGATCGCCCCGGCTCCGCCCTGGGAATAGCCAATCACACCTATGCTGTCATAGTTGATCTTTCCGGAAAGCACACTGTCGGCGGGAATGTTCAGCATGAAATCCAAAGTGATGGAAGCCGTTTCCCCATTGCCTGTCTGGCCGTCCTCGTTGCCGACCACGATAAAACCCCAGGAGGCCAAACGCGGGAAGAAGGGCTCATAGGAAGAAGCGGGCGTTCCGCTGGCGTTGACCACCAGGATCATCGGCCAGGTTTTTTCGCCCTTCTCCAATTCCTTTGGGTACCAAACGCGCACTTTCCCAATGGCTGCGTTTTCAGAAGGAAACTCTGTATAAGCAGTTTCATAGGCTCCGGGCTGGGAGTATTTCATCTCCAGCGGCGCATCGGATCGGAAGTTCTTGTAATAGCCCTCGGTGATGTCGTTGTTTCCGCCTCCGTTGGGCATCATGGACTTGATGTAATAGAATGCAGCAATCCCCATTATAACAAGAACGCCCAAGAGGATCAACATGATTTTCAGCACTTTCTTCATTTTGAATCCCTTCTCATTTATCTTTCGAGCAACGAAAGACCGTGACTCTGTACGTCGCCGTTCACCGCGGCATAGATCCAATCCGCAACGCTGACACCATCCTCCAGCTTGTCAAAAGCATTGCTGGAAATAATCGTGTGCTGTGTATTGTGGGTTTCTGCGTCTTCGGCATGGCTCCAAATGTAGATCCCGACGCCGGGAATATTCTCCTGCAGCCCTGCAACCATCTTCGTAAGATCCGCCTGGAATTGGTCTCCCAGCGCCTTGGTTTTGTCCATCTTCCCCGTGTTGATGTAGGACTGATACTGCATCAGCGTATCATCCCGATAGGAGCAATCAAACAGGATTTTGACGATGTCGCCGCGTTTTTCATGCAGTGCGGTCAGACTGTCCAATACCAGATTATCCGTCACAAGACGGTCGGAAATTTCCTTGGGTGACTGCCAGAGATTGACTGCCGTTTCGTGCCACCCGTCATAAAGCAGCAGCGAGCTGTCCACACAGACCGTGATATTCTTTGCGCTGGGGAAGCGGTCGATCACGTCGTCTGCCAGAAGCGAAGCGGCAAAGCCGCCTGCCGAGAAACCAGTTACCAGCAGAGTGTCCGGCTCGCCCACATAGGGCTTGATTTGCTCCACAAAAGCGGCGTAGTTGCTGTAGCCGGTGTGGTAGACCGTCTTATCCCCCTCATAGATGCCTGTGCCTGAATGGAAGTCACCTGTGGCGTAAGGAATCACGAGGAAGCTCCAATCCTTGAAGGGGTTGTTGTCCGCGTTGCTGCCGATCCCGCCTTCCGCCACGAAGTCCTGCCCAGTCATGTTTGTGGCGTAGAACTGATTGCCGCCTTCCGAGGTTTCCGGCGTAATGCTCACGCCGCCGCCGAAGAAATAGACGACGACCTTGTTCTCGGTGCCCTTTTTGAAGATTCCGTGCCACTCGCTGCCGTCAGAGGACTGCGTGCCATCTACCTTGACCTCATACCATTTCCCGATTTCCGGCTCGCCCTTCAGCTTCGTGAAGCTTTTGAGAAAGGTCAATTTCAGCAGCACAAACGCACCAACAGCAAGAACGACGATGACGCAGGTTAGAATGATCAGGACTTTTTTCAATGTTCCGTGTTTTTTCTGTTTCATTTGTCTTTCTCCTTTAGAATCCCATGGTTACATGAATCCTTGCTTTTGACCGGCCGCTCAGAACGGATTCAGTCAGAAGCGGCCCGTTCTCCAGACTGACTTTTATTCCCTCAACACGTATTTCTTTGATCCCGTGCTGGACGTGCTCGGGGTTCTCCACCCGGATTGTCAGGCGGCAGCCGCGGTAGCTGCGTTCCACCGTGAAGCCCTCCCAGTGGGCGGGGATGGAGGGGTCAATCAAAAGGCCCCTCAGCGTGGGGCGGATACCCAGCAGATACTGGGTCGCCACCACGTCCATCCAGGCCGCCGTACCGGTGACCTGGGAAACGCAGCCCCAGCCAAACTTCTCGTTGTCCTTGCCCAGCATGGTGGAGCAGTAGGCGTAGGCCTCTGCGTGATAGCGCTCCACGCCGACCCTTTGGATCACTTCATTGGGCATGATCTGCTTGTAGTACTTCCAGGCCCGATTACCGCGGCCCAGCAGAGCCTCGGCCATGATGGCCCAGCAGTTGGCCTGGCAGAACACGCCGCCGTTTTCGGAATATCCGGCAGGCAGACCGTTGACCATGGCTGCCTCCTTGCTGGGCCAGCCGGGATAGCCGGGGGTGTTGAGCAGCAAACCCATGCCGGTGTCCAGCTCCCGGGCGGCACTGTCCATGGCCTCGAGCTGATGATCCCGGCAAGCGTCCGCGATCACCATCCAGCTCTGTGCGTTGAGCCAAATTCGGGCGTGGTTCTGCGTGTGCGTGCCGATGGGCTTTGCCTCGTCGTCCAGACCGCGCAGGAACCATTCGCCATCCCAGGCGATTTGTTCCAGCGCCTTTTCCTGATTTTCAATGAACGTGCGGAATTGATCCGCGCTCTCTCCGCGCGCCTCGGCCAGCTCCGCAAGCTGACGCAGGGCAGCAATATGCTGCTGGGAGACCATGATGCTCTCGCCCTTGCCCTTGCGGCCGAAGGGACCCAGATGATCGTTCCAGTCGGAGAAGAGGATCAGCGGCAGCTTATGCTCGCCCAGGTGCTTCTCGGTGAAGTCCACGCCCCGCAGCAGATGCTCCCACAGTGTAGCGGGGCCTGCGGGCGAGACAAGATCCGTTCCCAGGAACGGGATCTCCTCGTACAGGAAACTTAAGTTTCCGGTCT
>JAEEZZ010000157.1 GCA_016292255.1 Oscillospiraceae bacterium | reverse complement strand
CAGCAGTACGACATCGTCTGCAACGTCGTGGAGCGGTCCTCGGGCGCAGTCCGGAACCACGACCCGGAGATCATGATCAAGGCCTTGGAGTTCGTCCGCCTGGGCGAGGAGGACGTGAAGGCCAAGTTCCCGGCCATGTACAACGCCTTCTGCTACGGCGCACCCCCCCATGCAGGCGTGGCCCCCGGCGTAGACCGTATGGTCATGCTGCTGGCCGGCGTGGATACCATCCGGGAGGTCATCCCCTTCCCCATGAACAAGAACGCCCAGGACGTGATGATGGACGCCCCCGGCGAGGTCACCCAGAAGCAGCTGGACGAGCTGCACATCGCCGTCGTCAAGGAGTAGGGGCGCACATTGTGCGCCCGCCCGGACGCACTCTGCTGTAGCGGCGCACACCGGTGCGCCACGGGCCGCACCACAAAATCCGAAATGGAGGAAACGGCATGAACCGCGTCGACTTATTGGTTGCGGGCTTCGTCCTGCTGCACCTGGCGACCTTTGTTTCCGTGATGGTCTGGGTCGGCCGCTGGCTGGCGCTCCGCAACGCGTCGAATGAACGCTATGAGCGGGTAAAACAGCAGGAACGCAGGGCCCGCATCCCGGCCCTGATCCTGGCGGTGGTCCTGGCTGCCTGCTACGTCGCCCTCTCCATCCTGGAATCGAAGCTGCGATAATATTATGAGGCAGAAGGGAAGTATCCCTTCTGCCTCTGTTTTATCCCGCAAATCGCAATTTGCGGGACTCCTCAGTTTTGCGTTTTTCATTCTTCGTTTTTCGTTCCCCATTTGGGCAGCGGATACCGCTGCATCGCCCCGAACACCTTGTCCTTGAGCCCCGGGTAGCGGCCGTTCAGCTCGTAGACCAGATCCTTGATCTCCTCCCGCTTGGTGTGCTTGTCGGCGGGGCAGGTGTTGTGTACCACGGGGAGCTGATACCGCTCCGCAAAATGAGCCACCGCCTGCTCCGGGATGTAGAGCATGGGCCGGATCTGGGTGACGCCGCTGCGATCCAGATAGGTGACGGGCTCGAAGCAGGAGATCCGTCCCTCGTAGATCAGAGACATGAGGAAGGTCTCCACCGCGTCGTCGTGGTGGTGGCCCAGGGCGATCTTGTGGATGCCCGCCTCGGTGATGGCCTTGCCCAGGGCGCCCCGCCGCATCTTGGCGCAGAGGGAGCAGGGGTTCTTTTCCCTCCGGTATTCAAAGAGCACCGGCCCGATCTGGGTGTCGATCTTATGGAAGGGGACCCCAAGCCGCTG
The DNA here is from genome assembly GCA_016292255.1 of Oscillospiraceae bacterium. GTDB lineage: Bacteria > Bacillota > Clostridia > Oscillospirales > Oscillospiraceae > JAFRPC01. Next base: position 2,461 of record JAEEZZ010000157.1, on the reverse strand, counting down.
ACACAGCTCCCCCACCGGGGCAAAGTCCATGCCCCCCAGGCCCATGTCCACGGAGAAGGCCTCCAGCGTAAAGGGCCGGGGGTAGAATTTTTTCAGCTCCGCCAGCAGCACCAGCAGCGTCAGCGAGTCCTTCCCCCCGGAAACCCCCACCGCGATCCGGTCTCCCGCCCGGATCATATCATAGTCGTCCACACAGGACCGAAACAGCGACAACATATGCTGCATTAAAAATCACCTCATTTATGTAGGGGCGGCCATTGGCCGCCCGCAAGCGGCATCGAGTATCAAAAACCACCCACCCGTAGGGGCGGCCATCGGCCGCCCGCCCGCGGTGAAAACTAACGATTATGAAACAATATGGGGAAGATCTTGCGTGCTGCTGGCGGCCGATGGCCGCCCCTACAGGGCCGCTGTGTAATAGTCATCTGACTTCCATTTTGCCGCGTTGTGCTCGATATAAGACCCGATTTGCCGGTATTCCGCCTCGTCCCGAATGACGTGGTCGTAATATCCCTTTTGCCAAAGGGGTTTCCCTGCGGATTTGCTGGCGGCGCCTTTGAACTGATTGATCACCGTTGATAATGCGGGGTGCGTCTTTTCCGGATCGAAAAACAACAGCAGATGAACGTGGTTGGGCATTACGCAAGCTCGAACGACCTCGATCGTGGGGTAACGATCCGATATGGCGCGAATATGGGCTTCGACGATCCGGCCCAACTTATTGACCTGCATGATCGGCCCGTCGGGCCCGTCGATCACATAGCCAAACAGGCATTTTTTATACTGTGCACAGATGGTAACGTAATACGCCCCGCCCTGGCTGTAATCGTAATCCTGCAAACGGTTGCGTCTCCGCATGGGAACCGGAAAGTCCATAATACCTCCATTCCGTAGGGGCGGCCATCGGCCGCCCGCAAGCGGTACCGAGTATCAAAAACCACCCACCCGTAGGGGCAGCCATCGGCCGCCCGCCCGCGGTACAGTCTATCGGATACCACACCCCCCGTAGGGGCGGCCATCGGCCGCCCGCCCGGGGTGAAAACTAACGATTATGAAATAATATGGGGAAGATCTTGCGTTTTGCTGGCGGCCGATGGCCGCCCCTACAAGGCCGAACGAACCATGAGGGCACGTGCGTGCTGCTGGCGGCCGATGGCCGCCCCTACGAACAATGCGCAAATTAAAAGTTAGGAAACGCGAGAACAAACGAGTAAAAACGAGAAAACGAAAGCTCTCCCGATGGAAAATAAAAAATTACGAAAATACAGTTGACAACCCGGCGCAAATATGGTATAAATGGCGAGCGCGGTGAGATTATTTTACTCGCCCGCCTGGAATTTGTCAAATCAAATGTGATATACCAACGGAGGAAACATCAATGTCCACTACAATGGCAAAGAAAGAGACCGTGGAACGCAAGTGGTACGTCATTGACGCTGCCGGCAAGCCCATGGGCCGCACCGCTGTCATCGCCGCCAACCTGCTCCGCGGCAAGCACAAGACCGACTTCACCCCCAACGTCGACTGCGGCGACTACGTCATCATCATCAACACCGACAAGGCTGTTCTGACCGGCAAGAAGATGGAAGACAAGTACTACCGTCATCACTCCGGCTGGATCGGCGGCCTCAAGGAGACCAAGTACCGTCTGCTCATGGAGTCCCGTTCCGACTTCGCCATGGAGCTGGCTGTCAAGGGCATGCTGCCCAAGAACAGCATTGGCCGCGCCGCTATGACCCGGCTGAAGCTCTACAAGGGCGCCGAGCACAAGAACGCCGCCCAGAAGCCCGTCGAATGGAACCAGGACTAAGGAGGTAACGAACCATGTACGAGAGCAAGAGAGCTTACCACTACGGCACCGGCCGCCGCAAGGCTTCCATCGCCAGAGTCCGCGTGTATGAGAACGGCACCGGCTCCATCACCATCAACGGCCGCGATATCGACGAGTACTTCGGCCTCGAGACCCTGAAGCTGATCGTCCGTCAGCCCCTGAACACCACCGGCACCATCGGCAAGGTGGACGTGGTTTGCACCGTCGAAGGCGGCGGCGTGACCGGCCAGGCCGGCGCCATCCGTCACGGCGTTTCCCGCGCCCTGCTGGAGGTCAACCCCGAGTACCGTGCTCAGCTGAAGGCCGCCGGCTTCCTGACCCGCGACCCCAGAATGAAGGAAAGAAAGAAGTACGGTCTCAAGGCTGCCCGCCGCGCACCTCAGTTCTCCAAGAGATAAATCTCTTGTCGAACAGCGGCGTCCTCGCGGCATAGCCGCTGCGGTCGTGCGGGAAAACATGCCCCCGGCATGTTTTCTGGCCCGCCCGACAGTTCAGCAAGCGCTGATCGAGACTTCAAAATGCCCAAAAACCCCGGAACCATGCGGTTTTCCGGGGTTTTTCTTTTTGTCCTGTTCTGGCTCAACCTGACCCAACCAAATCGTTTTTACCGGGGACAACTCGGGGACAACT
>JAEEZZ010000156.1 GCA_016292255.1 Oscillospiraceae bacterium | reverse complement strand
TTTCAGCCTTCATCTTGTCGATGAGCTGCTCAAAGTACTTCTTGCCAACCTCCATGACGACGTCGGAGAACATCTGGATGAAGCGACGGTAGGAGTCGTAAACGAAGCGCTCGAACTTGGGATCGGGGTTGCCCTTGATCATGGCGTTGACAACGTCATCGTTCAGACCGAGGTTCAGGATGGTGTCCATCATACCGGGCATGGAGGCGCGGGCGCCGGAACGGACGGAGACCAGCAGGGGGTTCTGCAGATCGCCGAACTTCTTGCCGTTGATCTCTTCCATCTTGGCGACGTACTCCATGATCTCCGCCATGATCTCGTCATTGATCCGGCGGCCATCCTCGTAGTACTTGGTGCAGGCCTCGGTGGTGATGGTGAAGCCCTGGGGAACAGGCATACCGATGTTGGTCATTTCGGCCAGGTTGGCGCCCTTGCCGCCCAGGAGCTCGCGCATCTTGGCGTTGCCCTCCGTGAAGAGGTAGACATACTTTTGGGACATGTAGGTTTCTCCTTTCAATATCATACGGTGGATCCATTCCGTATGTAGATTGGTAATTTGCCTTCGAATAATTCTAAATGCACTATACTATAACATTAATTTTTCCTCTTTTCAACGGTTTTTATAAAAAATACATAAGAATTGCGGAATTTTTTTGAAAATGACGGTCGATCCTGCGCTTTTTTGCTTTCGGGGCTGGAAAAACACGATAACTTGTGATACAATAAAATGAAATAGTTGGAAGACTAACTTCTTTTTCAGGAGTCGATATGAATTACGAAAAATTGTTCGGTTTGATCCTGGATCTCGGCAGGGATCTGATCCGCTGCGGGGGAGAGACCCACCGTGTGGAGGATACGCTCTACCGCTTGGCAACAGGATACGATTACCGCGATTGCAGCATTTGGGTCGTCCCGACGCTGATCCAGGCTACCTTTACAGATCCGGATGGCGTTGTCCGGACGCAGATCCGCCACGTCAAGGGGAGCGGTCTGAATTTTAATGCGCTGGACAAGCTCAACGCCCTGTCCCGCTGGGCCTGTGCGGAGCAGCCGTCCGCGGAGGAATTTGCTGCCAGACTTGCGGAGATCCATGCTGCTGCGCCTACCAAGCTGTGGATCTCCTGCCTCAGCGAGGTTCTGGGCGGCTGGGGCTTTTCTCTGATTTTCGGTTGTGACATCTGGGATTCCGCCATTGCGGCCATGGCCTCGCTGATGATTTTCTTCCTGGTGCGCGCCCTGTCCCGCAACGAAGGAAATCCGCTGATTTTGAACTTTGCCGTTTCCTTCATTACAGAGATATTCATCCTCTGCGTGTGTCATTTTGGCCCGGGCAGTCACGTTGAGACCATAACCATCGGCGTTGTGATGCTTTTGATCTCCGGACTCGGCGCGTTCAACGGCCTGCGGGATCTGGTACATCTGGATACCCTTTCCGGCCTGATCAACCTGGCCGCGTCCTTTACCGGCGCCATCGGCATTGCCCTCGGCATGGCCCTGCCGATGCTGATCTTCCGCAGCTGGAATCCTGCCGCGATCTCCATGCAGAACCCGGATCCTGTGATCCAGGTGATCTTTGTGTTCGTTGCCTGCTTTGGTTTTTCCCTGTTGTTCGGCGTCCCCAAACGGATGATCATTCTCTGTGCGATCGGCGCGGCGCTGACCTGGCTCACCTATCTGCTGGCCTATCATGCGTATCCGTCCATTTTTGCTGCAACGATGACAGCATCCGTTTTCAGCGGCCTGTACGGACAGATCATCGCGCGGATCAAAAAGTCTCCCGCCACGATTTTTTCCACCATCTGTATTCTCCCGCTGCTTCCCGGTTCCGCCCTGTATTATACCATGTACGGGATCGTGACCCGGAATGCTGAGCTCTCCTCCACGAAGGGCGTGGAGCTTGGACTGATCTGCTTCGGCATTGTCCTTGGCTTTATGATCGTCGAGGTTGTGAACCGCTTTATCTGGCGCAGACCGCACTGAGCTATACCTGCATTTAAGGGAAGGAGCATTTCCATGAGAAAGAAAAGAATAGGGAAGTTGTTTCTTTGCCTGCTGTTGCTGGCGGTGCTTTTGCTTGGCTGTGCAGATGAAAAAGAAGTACAGTGGACGCCTGTCCGCAATGCCGCCCTGACAGAAAAAGCGGCAGACTCCCTGGGTGAGTCTGCCGAAGCTGTATCGACTGCGGATCTGCCGCAGACTGCCGCTGCCGAGTCCGACGCCCCACTTTCAACCACAGATCATGCTTCCGCAACGGAAGCCGCAACTGCTGTCCCTGCGGAGGAAAGCAGCGCATTCAGCAGCGAACAAACGGAATCCACGGAAGAGACCTTGGAGCGCGTTGCTGCCGAGCATGAAACCGAACTCACATCGGAGTCTGCAACAGGGGAGTTGACGGTCACATATATTGCCAACATAAAGACGAAAAAGTTTCATTATCCCGACTGCAGTTCTGTTTCCGATATGAAGGAGAGCAATAAACTGTACTTTACAGGCACCCGGGATGAACTGATCGAGCAGGGCTACCAGCCCTGTAAGCGCTGCAAGCCGTAGCTTCACGCGGGACTGTACCGCGTTGCCCACACAATGTAAAGCCCGGTTTTCTCAAAAAGGCAGAAAACTTTTCCTTGATTTTCTATAGCGGTCTTGCTATAATAGCGTCGCTGCGTATGGATTGCGCAGCTGTTTATGAACCAATAATTACATACGGAGCGGTATCGAAGCGGTTATAACGGCCCTGACTCGAAAGACTGCGGGTCTTTGGTCAGTTCGTGTCAGAAGAAGCAAGGAATTTCAAGGCTTTTTCGCTGCAATCGATCTCACTTTCACAAAATTTGCTTGCCTGTTATCTTGCATTTTTCCGGATCAGGCAAAAACCCGGTATTCACGGCGTATCGCCGATAGAATATAAAGTTAATAAAGTATCTTTGGAGCGGTATCGAAGCGGTCATAACGAGAACGACTCGAAATCCCTCCGCATACTGTGCGTTTTGTATCAGCGATTTCCTTGTTTTTCCTAGGTTTTTTGTGGGTTCGAATTTGAAAATTTTTGTAGTTCTCTCCGCCAGTTCTCTCCAAAACTTTCTTGAACTTTGAAGAGCCTTCTGACGAAAAAATATATGGAGCGGTATCGAAGGGGTCATAACGAGAACGACTCGAAATCGTTTGGCGGATAAAACCGCCCGTGGGTTCGAATCCCACCCGCTCCGCCATCAAAGAAACCTCTTTTGTCTACTAAAGCAAGAGAGGTTCCTTCTTGTTTGTGACTGCCGAATATGGTATTATAATCTTAACAGATCCGGATCTTAGGGGGCAAAAAAATGGATAAGGAAAACACGGGCGTCCGCGTGCAGGACGATCTGTATCAGTACGTCAACGGAGAATGGCTGAAGAATGCCGTCATCCCCGACGACAGGA
>JAEEZZ010000155.1 GCA_016292255.1 Oscillospiraceae bacterium | reverse complement strand
TCGGGGAGGATCATTATGAGCGCTGTCAAAAAAGCAACCAAAATCATAACAGTCATTCTTGCTGTCATTTTGCTGTTTGCAGGGATTTCATATTTATTTTTGAAGCCTTTGTATTATCGGTTTTTCTATTTCGGAGACAGGATCACCGGAACTATTTCTGTCACGACAGACGGAGAAAAATATGATCTGAAAGCCAGCGATCTCTCCGCAACCCATGACAATGAGAAGGATATCAAAATTGGATTCCGTAACGAAGCAGACGCAGCCGCAATCGCTATCCACGGCGGCGAATACGGACCGTATACATTGATGATTCATATCGACGGTATAGATTTCCCGCTGGAAGCCGTGATCTATCAATACAATTGGTATAATATTTCCAAGTTTGATCTGGATGTTTCCATAGATCATGAAACTGAAACGATCACATTTTCGAGTACTGCACAAGTATTAAGCGAAAACGGAGAATTGGATACAGAGAATCGTTCAACAACAGTAGGTTTCTCGGACGGAAAGTGTATTCATTACATTGTAACTGTTTAGTTTTCTATCCCGATTCGAAGACCCAGGGCTGGACGATTGGTTCCGATGATAGCCGATTCTACGATTCATAGGGTGACATCCTTGCCCTTTCGCTGTAACATGGAGCTATCAAGAACGAGGAGGGCAATCTATGGACCCCACTCAAACCGGCGCGTGGATCGCTGCCTTGCGCAAGGAAATGGGCTTGACCCAAAAGGAACTGGCAGAGCGGCTGCGCGTTACGGATAAGGCTGTTTCCCGCTGGGAGACCGGCAAGGGCTACCCGGACATCAGTCTGCTGCCTGCCCTGGCGGAAGCGCTGGGCTGCACGATCAACGAGCTGCTCAGCGGCAAACGTCTGAGCCCGGAGGAAGCCCCCGCCGCCGCAGAAGAAAATCTGTCCGCCCTCTGCCGCACTGCCTGCCAGCCTTTGCCGAATGATCGTCGGCTATTTGATGATAGCCGCGTTGAGATCGGAGCGGATAAAATCGTGATCCGCTGGGGCTGGGGACACGCTTTTTCCGTTGGGATCTTCCTGATGATGGCATTGATCGGCGGCGGACTTGCCGGGAAACTGCTTTCCGGAAGCGCAGATTGGGAATGGAACGTCCCGGAGATTCTCAGCGTCGTGTTTTTCGGCCTGTGGCTGCTGGGTTCAACGGCCATGTTAATCATAGTGATTCTGACAAGGACCAAGACGCTGACGATAGATCGGGATGGCGTGACGGCCAAAAGCCCGATCGACACGAAGACACTGCGCTGGGAACAAATCCTCGATTACGGTGTGGCCTTCTCCTATAAGAACCGCGGCGCTGTGTACTACGAACTGTATTTTTCCGACGTTATTCTGGCCGACGGGGATATGGGCAGTAAAAAGAGCGGGAAAACCACGGTGCGGATCGATTTAGTGGAGATGCTGATGGACCGCTGCGTCAGCCTTATCATGGATTTCTGCGCCGATCATACCCAAGTCACGCCTTTCCTGGTGCACCCCTACGACCGGCTGCGGTTCCAGCCTTCCGGTTGGGAGGCATACAGTGCAGAGAATACGCCGGAGCAATCGAAAAAATGAGCAAGTCAAACAAAAACAATAATCGAGAAAAGAGAAAGGAATATAATGAAAAAACAGTCTGTGTTTCAGAATAAGGCGAAGGCAGACGACCAGAAAGCCAGGCTGAGCAGGCTCCGGGAAGAATGGAAAGCTTTTCCGGCAGCGCTGGGGCTGGCCTGCGTCTGTGTTCTCCTGGGGAAGCTGCTGCCCATACGGGAGGACTGGATGTACCGGATCCTGTGGATCTGTGACTGCGCGGCGATTATCCTCTGCTATCTGGCAACCTGGCTATTGCTGCGCCGTATTAATAAGAAATACAACGACCGGAAGCTCCCGGAGTTCCATGCGTCCCTGATGGAAAAACAGCAGGAAGTGGAAGCAAACCTGGAGAAAGCGGCGGCCCGAGTGGAGCGGCGGCTTCAGTTTGCCTGGGTCTGGTACGTGGGGGTGCTGCTGCTTGTCTGCTGCAATGCTCTGTTGTATGTTCCTGCAAAGCTGTGGCTGCCGGTGCTGCTGCTGGATATCTACATCCTCTGGGGCCTGTTGAGCATTTGGTTTGATCGGGAAAAGACGGAGAATCCGAAGGAGGAGCTGTCCCGGGAAGAATACCCGGTGATCCATGAGCTGGTGGATCGGGCCGCCGGGACTGCCGGCTGTAAGCTCCCGATCCGGGTCTTTCTGGGCGGCAATACTGTCGGAATCGTCAGAAGACCCGCTGAGGTCTGGATCCTCCTGGACGCCGTCACCTGCGCCATCTTTACGAAGCAGGAACTGTATCACGCCCTGCTCCACGAATTTGCCCACGAACTCAACGAGGACACCCTGCGCAGTCTTCGGATCGAGCGGGAGCTCTCTCGCTGGGGCAACGTGAAGGAGGGGGTTCTGACCAGCATAGGCGGGTATCTGCTGAATCTGCCTGTGGGCCTGATCGCATTGGACTTCACTTTATACGACCTCTTCTCCCACAGAAAAAGGGAAACCCTGGCTGATGCGGAGGCGGTGCGCTGGGGCAGCGCGCAGGAACTGGTGAACGGACTTGCGAAGCTGAACGCCTGGGCTATCTTTGAGGGGTCTCCGATCCCGGAGCTCAGTCTGTATACCGAGTACGCCGGGGAGGAGCCGCGGGACGACATTCCAGCTACAGCCTTGCGTCTTTACAAGGAGATGCTTCCCAAAAAACGGGAAAAATGGCGCAAACGGCTGGATGTGGAATTGCCGCCTCGGGTCAGCACCCACCCGATCTTCCGCCAGCGCCGGGAGGCCTTCGGGGTCGAAACCTACACCTTTGAGGCAGAGGAAACAGATCAGACCTATCTGGATGAGACGAATGCCCTGGTGGATCGGGCAGGCAAGGCGATCCGGGATCAGATGGCAGAAAACTATGCGGAAAACCGCAAGCAGTATTACCTGGACCGCAAGGTGCTCGTTGACAAGGCGGAAGCCGTTACGGATTGGTCCGCTCTGACCATTGACGAACGGATCGAGCTGGCGAAAGCTCTGGCCGTTCTGGAACCAGAGCTGCAGGAGACAGCGATCCAAAGCATCCTGACGGACGACCCGGAGAACGTCTACGGAATCATGCTCCTGGGTACGAAGCGCTTCCGGGAGAACGATCCTGCCTGCGTAGAGCTGCTGAAAAAGGCGGCGAAGGAGAACTTCAACTTCGTGGAGCCCGCCTATGATATGCTGGGAGACTATGCCCGGTGTGCCGGGCAGCAGGAGCTGTTGGAGGAGTACCGCGCCGAGGTGGCGGAAGCCGTCCAGGGTGCCTGGGACAAGCAGGAGGATCTGGGCCTTTCCTGGAAGGGAAAGGAGCGGATCTCGGAAAACGACATGGAGCCGGAGCGTTTCGCCAGGGTCCGGGACGCCATCGCGGAGCGGACCGAGGGCAAGCTGGCCCACCTCTATACGGTGCGGCAGGACACCGCGCAGGGCGTCTGCTTCTGCTATCTGCTGGATTTCCGACCGGAACTGAGCAAGGAGGAGCAGCACAGGCTCTACGAGCAGGTCTTCCTCTATCTGGACTACTTGCCCGACGAGGAATACTACTCCCTGGAGGATATCACCGGCGAGCCGAAAAAGCGGGAATATTTGCTGAGCCGCGTTCCCGGCTGCGAGATCCTGCTGCCGCATGACAACGGGGACGTGACAGGCCAAACGCAGAGCTAAACGACTTTATCTTCCAGGCGTTGCTGCAACTGGAGCGGTAACGCCCAAGGCTGGACGATTCCTGCTAACTGAACAAGTATCGACAAAAAACTGCTCCGGCCCTCTTGACAAAGGGCCGGGGCGTGGTATAATATGCATGCAATCTTGAATATCCACGAGGGAGTAGTTCCGTCCTCCAGGACGGGGGCCTGCCGTCATCCCGCAGCTTCGCTGCCGGTGCGCCCTGAAAAACGAGACTCATGCACGAATGCGTGTGTGGGTTTTTCTTTTTGCACGGGATGCGTCGGCTCACCGCAGGCCGTGTTCTGCGGCAAAGGAGGACATGATGAAATACTTATTTGGAAGCAATTGTGCGGACAATGAAGAACAGGAACTTCGGGAGCAGCGGCGTTTTTTGAAGGCCGAGCTGCCGGAAAGCATGGCAGAGGAGTTGAACCAGCGAGATGAGGAGCTGATCGAGGCCCAGAAAAAGGCGGAGCTGCCGAAGCTTTTGAAAATCCTCGAGTGGGTCTTCCTCGTTCCCGGCTGCCTCTGCGGCGCAGGCGTCCTGCGGGCGTCGGTTTCGTCGGCGGAGGGGTATCACAACGCCCCCTGGGCCTACTGGATCGCCGGGATTGGTCTCGCCGTCGGCGGTGTTCTGGCTCTGGCGGACAAGCTGCTGCGCCGCAGGAGCGATAAAAATGAGGCGGTTCTGGCCGCCCGGAAAACCAAGGGCGAGGCTGAACGCAACGCCGACAACTGGCTGAAGATCCCCGACGGCGCAAAGAAGACGGACGTTCTGATTTTTGCTTACAAGGAAAAAGACGGTCGGATGAAGGTCCGGGGCCCTGCCCTGAACGGGGAAATGCGTATCTACCGCAGCGAGGACGAGCTGTGCGTCACCGACGGTACCGAAGTCTTTGCCATTCCCATCAACAGCGTCACCGGCCTGCGTCTGGTCCCCGGCGGCCTCGCCTTCCTGGGCTGGAACAAGGGTGATAGGCCGGACCGGGAGAAATATCAAAAAGCAGGTCTGACGCTGCAGCGGGGCGAGCCCTCCGGGCTGAAGTTCTGCTGTGCCTTGGAGTGGATCGACAGCGGAGAGACCTGGCAGCTGCTCTTCCCCGCCTATGAGCTGTCCAAATTTGAAAAGCTCACCGGGAAGCATGGTCCGAGCCTGCCGGAGGTGAAGCTCAAGCCCGCGAAGGGCTCCGTGGAAGAGCTGATGCGCCGCTATGACGGAAAGGTACACCCCCGCTTTTATTGGACGGTCCCCAGGGACGAAAATGTGGGCTACTGGTTCTCGCCCATGTCTGACGAGGCCTTCAAGGCGGATCACCCAAAGCTCTACATTCTGTTGGTCAGCATCGGAATCTTCCTCCTGGTCCTCCCTATGTTTGGGTTGTTGTTTGCCGTGATCACGATGAAGCCGGATTCAAACAGCCCGTGGATCTTGCTGGGGATCGCAGGCGCTTTTGTGGTCGGCATCGGTCTGTTCAACGTCGTTGGTGCCTGGCTGGAGCAGTATCTCGGACACTGGGTCACCATTGCCTGCGTGATTCTCGGCGGGGCCATGATGGCGGCGTCTTGGCTGCTGATGGCATAGGGGTGCGTTTATGAGGTATCTTTCATTCTTTTGCTGGCCGGTGTCTGTGGCCTTGACGGTCCTTTGCTTTCTGGAGCGAAAGAGACGCAGAGCCCCGGAGTGGGAGAGGGCGTTGATCTTGCCCTTTTCCATCGCCGGAATCGGCGTGTTCTGGTATTTATTTACGCTTGCACTTGCGTGCTTTTTCCTCATGAAAGGATGGGACGAGTGGCCGCTTGTTTTCCTTGGGCAGCTCCTGGGCTGGCTGCTGCAGCTTGCGTATCTGAATCTTTGGGTCCGATACGACGACGAGGGCTTTACGCAAAGGACGCTTTGGGGAAAGACCCGCAGCTTCCGCTATGAGGAGATCACGGAGATCCGCCGGGGCGCCTATCAGAACAGCAAATACGCGCCGCCGGGCTATGAGGTCGTCATCTGCTGCGGAAAAGCCCATTTCACCGTTTCTCCCGGTCAAGGGCACTACCGGGACCTGCTGTGCCTGCTTGCCCAGAAGGTGCCGCGTGAGAGATGGAAACGGCTGGATCTCCGCAAGCCCGACCCCTGCAGCCATCACATTGCCAACGGCTGGCGTCAGGTGATTCTGACCTTCCTGCTGCCTGTAATCTTTGCGGGACTGATCGTGTTCGAAATCGTCCGCCGTCGCCTGGGTTATATCAGCAAAGAAGATTTGACGGTTGTGCTGTGGCTGTTCGGAAGCCTGGGCCTCCTCACCCTGGCCTGGGCGATCCTCGTGCTGGCGGTCCTTCGCCACCCGGAGCGGCACAGTCAGTTCCTGCAAAAACTGGCAGGAAGATGGGCAGGGTACGGCGGAAAGATCAAATATCCAAAGGACGCGGTAACTGACCCGCTGTTCCCGGAGGAGGCTGAACCATGAGCAACCACACCAGCGCAAAAAGGCGTTCAAGGCGCATCAGGATTCTTGCGGGGTTTCTGCGATACGGACTTCCTATTAGTGTTCTTGTCCTCGCACTGATTGTCGGGAAAGTGACCGGCTCCGGCCGGGCAGCAGTCGCAGCTCTTGGGGCGGGATGCCTGATCCTCGGACTGTATGAGCTGCTGGCTTATCTGCTGAAATGGAAGCACTTCTACTGTGCTTATCAAAATGCATACTATCAGGATATGACGCCAGATAAGATAGACTGAGAAAAGGTCCGCAAAAGTGACGCTTATGGTGTTCCCGCGATCTTTATCATGCTCGGAATTGCTTGTCTTTTTGTTGCGATTATTTGCCGATAATCTGGATAACAAAAATATGAAAAAGAGGAAGATTGTGACGGTAGAAACAAGTAAAGGGGTTAGGCTATGTATAGCAATCAGCTTGTTTAACCGAGATTCTGGAATAATCTTTTTTTCCTGTAGAAGACATCTTCTCAAATATGCTCTGACTCAATTTCCCTGTGAATCCAAGCGATCCCGGATTCACAGGGCATTTTTTTATGTTTTTTTCAGAACCATTAGGATTTTTCGCCGTCTGATTGTATAATGGATACAGCAAGTGTTGGCTGAATACATCAATGTATTTGCGTAAGTGGTTTGATAAAATGTGAACAATCAAGCAAAAGTCACTTGATTTTTTGTAAAAACTCGGTATACTATAAAACAGGACAAGGGAAGGGGTGAGGTCCATGTATCGATGCGCAATGGAACAGTTGATAAAATGGAAAGAAAAGAAAGGCAGAAAACCGCTGATCATCCGCGGCGCTAGGCAGGTGGGAAAAACCTGGCTGATGCGGGAGTTTGGGAAAACAGCTTATGATTCCTGCGTCTATATCAATTTCGACAACAACATTCCCATGCGGCAGTTGTTTGAGGGAAGCCTGCAGACTGAACGCCTGCTTGTCGGGCTCGAACTTTTTGCCGGGCATAAAATTGATCCGGAGACGACCCTGCTCATTTTTGATGAAGTGCAGGAAGTCCCCCGCGCCTTGACAGCGTTGAAGTACTTTCAGGAGGAAGCCCCGCAGTATCAAATCATTTGTGCCGGCTCCCTCCTGGGTGTCGCGCTTCACCAGGGCACATCTTTCCCTGTGGGGAAGGTGGAGTTTCTGGATCTTTTCCCCCTCTCCTTTACCGAGTTTTTGACGGCAATCGGAAAGGCTTCCCATGCCGGGTTGATCCGCGATCGGGATCTAAGCATGGCCTCCAACTTTAAGGAAGACTTTGTGGAATGCCTGAAGCAGTACTACTATGTCGGCGGCATGCCGGAGGCTGTGCAGGCGTTTGCCGATCACAAGGACTTCAACGAAGTCCGGCAGATCCAGCGCCGGATCCTGGACGCCTACGAGCAGGATTTTTCCAAGCATGCGCCAAACGAGGTCGTCCCTCGGATCCGGATGCTGTTCAACAGCGTCCCCGCCCAGCTCGCAAAGGAAAACAAGAAGTTTATATACGGCCTGGTGCGGGAAGGCGCAAGGGCAAAGGAATACGAGCTCGCCATGCTTTGGCTGGCGGATTGCGGGCTCATCCATAAAGTCCATCGGGTTTCCGCCCCGCTGCTTCCGCTCAAAGCCTACGAGGATCTGAAGGCCTTCAAGCTGTTTCTTGTGGATATTGGCTTACTGTCCTGTATGGTCGAACTTCGACAGAGCGTGCTGCTCGATGGAAACGATCTGTTCCGGGAATTCAAAGGCGCATTGACCGAACAATATGTATTACAGGAACTGAAAACGCGGAGCAGCCTGCAGATCTATTATTGGACGGCGGAGCGTGCGACTTCGGAGGTTGATTTTGTCATAGACAACGGCGAAGAGATCCTCCCGGTCGAAGTGAAAGCGGAAACAAATCTGCAGGCGAAGAGTTTGAAGGTTTATCATGAAAAATACCAGCCGCGGCGATCGATCCGTACTTCCATGTCTGATTACAAGGACGAGGGTTGGCTGCTGAATCTGCCGCTCTGGGCAATAGAGACTATAAATCGGTAAAAACCGTCCCTTATTCTCATACAAAAGCCGAGCAAAACCCGATCCCACACGGAGTAGACTTAGCCTTTAGGTTCCAGTGGGAAACCATACAGGTTCGAGTCCTGTTGCCCGCACCAACTGTTTGGGCGTTCAAAGAAGGAAAAACAGCCGCAGTGCGACTGTTTTTCCTTCTTTGAAAGTCAACATATCATACAAAACGTAAACGATGCAAAAGACGGTTTCCCACAATTGACAGGGAAGCCGTCTTTTGCAATCATGCTGATCAATGGAATAGCAACACGGAAACAACAACCGCCAAAAAGGCTGCAACCATTGTCGCCAATTTTAGGGTGTGCCAGGGGTCAACCTCGGCCCGCTCGGCCCGCTCACAGACCAGCCGATCCCGCTTATTGTCCAGGACCCAGCCGGACCCGATGAAATGGATCACCAGAGGAAACAGTCCAAGCGTAAAGGCGGGGGCGAAGTGAATTCCCACCGGGAGCAGCGCCGCGGCGCCGGCCTGGACCAAGGTCTGGGCTCTGTAATAGTTTCGGAGAAAAAGTGCCTCGCGGCTCTGAAATACCACAGACGCTTCCTCATTCCCGGGCTGCCTTACGGCTTCTCTGTGATCCCGCAGCTTTTCCAGCAGATACAGGACGCCCCGAACCAGGGCCGCCAGC
>JAEEZZ010000154.1 GCA_016292255.1 Oscillospiraceae bacterium | reverse complement strand
GCCACGTTGTTCCGGGCGTCGCCCATGAAGGTGAAGTTCTTGCCCTTGACGTTGCCCAGCTTCTCCTCGATGGTGAGCACGTCGGCCAGCATCTGGGTGGGATGGAACTGATTGGTCAGGCCATTCCAAACGGGCACGCCGGCGTAGTTGGCCAGCTCTTCCACGATGCTCTGGTCAAAGCCGCGGTACTCGATGCCGTCGTACATCCGGCCCAGGACACGGGCGGTGTCGGCGATGGATTCCTTCTTGCCCATCTGGGAGCTGCCGGGATCCAGGTAGGTCACGCCGCAGCCAAGATCCATGCCGGCCACCTCAAAGGAGCAGCGGGTACGGGTGGAGGTCTTCTCGAACAGCAGAACGATGTTCTTGCCGGCCAGGTAACGATGGGGCTCACCGGAGCGCTTCTTGCGCTTGAACTCAGCGCTCAGTTCCAGCAGGTAGCGGATCTCGGCGGGGGTGAAGTCGAGCAGCTTCAGGAAATTACGTCCTCTGAGATTGACAGGCATGGTTATGTCTCCTTTTATTGTCGATTGGATATTTGAACGGTCTGAATCGGCCGTTGCTTACAGTTTTTCACGGTTGAAGGGCATGGACATACAGCGGGGGCCGCCGCGGCCGCGGCTGAGCTCGCCGGAGGGGATCTTCAGAACGGTGATGCCGTTTTCCTCGAAGATCCGGTTGGTGACCACGTTCCGGTTGTAGGCCACCACCTTGCCGGGGGCCACGCAGAGGGTGTTGGAGCCATCGTTCCACTGCTCCCGCTGGGCCGCCACGTTGTCGCCGCCGCCGCAGTAGATCAGCTGGATGTGATCCCGGTGCAGGTGGTATTCCAGGGCCTCCCGGAGGTCGCCGCCCATATCGCGGATGTGGAGCTTACCCTGGGCGCCGGGGGTGATCTCGAAGATCCGCAGGGAGTCCAGCATATCGGGGAAGACTACGAATTTATCGTGATCCACCTGGGTCAGAACGGTGTCCAGGTGCATGGTGGCACGCATACAGGGGATCTCCAGAGCGAGGACCGTGCGGACCGTGGCCTGCTCGTCGGCAAAGAGCCGCTTGGCGATGTTTTCGATGGCCTCGGGGGTGGTGCGCTGGGAGATGCCGATGGCAATGACCTCCGCAGAGAGGTTCAGCACGTCGCCGCCCTCCAGGGAGTAGTGCTCGGAGCCGTTGGCGTAGAGGTGGATCTTCCCGGCGAACTCGGGATGATATTTGAAGATGTAACGGGCGAAGATGGTCTCCTGGCAGCGGGTGACGGAGTACATCCGGTTGATGGCCACGCCCTCGCCGATGGACTCAAAGGGATCCCGGGTGAAGTAGAGGTTGGGCATGGGCTCCAGGACGAAGTTATTCTGCCGGTTGAGCATGGTGGGCAGGGAGAACTTGGGCGAAGCGCCCAGCTCCTGGAAAGAAACGCCGGCCATGGTCTTGAGGATCAGATCCTTGTCGTCCGGAATGGACAGCAGGTATTCGTACAGCTCCTGGCGATAGTCCACATTGGGAGAGAAGGTGACAAACTCCTTGAGGAATTCCTCGCGAAGGCCGGGGTTGCTTTTCAGCGTCTCGGCGGCCAGATCCTCCAGATAGATGACCTCCGTGCCGTTCTCCCGCAGGATCTGGGCAAAGCGGTCATGCTCCTCCTGGGCTCCAGAGAGGAAAGGAATATCATCAAACAGCAGTCTGTCCAGGGTGCCGGGGGTCAAATGCTCCAGCTCCTGGCCGGGGCGGTGCAGCATCACGCGCTTGAGCGGCGCGATCTCGCTCTTGACATAGATAGCCATATGGTCGCTCCTTTGCATACCTCTGTTATAAATTTTACGCATCTATTATAGACAGAAAGGGCGTTTTTGTCAATCCGGAACTATGCAAAAAAATATAAGCTGAGCTTATTTTTCACTTTTTTCGCGGGCTCAGAGCTCCAGCTCATACCGGCCGCAGGCGTTAATCACAGTCGTCTCTCCCCGTTGGATCACCCGCTGGGAAAAGGTCCTGTAACTCAAGTGCTGATGGCCGTGGATAAAGTACCGGGGGCGGTACTCCTCGATCAGCCGGTTGAAGCATTCAAAGCCCCGATGCGCGGGATCGTCCCCGTCACCGCAGCCCCGCGGAGGCGCGTGGGTCAGGATAATGTCCACGCCGCCGGCTTTTTTCACCGCGCGGCGGGTCTTCCGGATCCTGCGCTCCATCTGCCGCTCCGTATACTGGTGCGGTTTCCCGTTGTAGAGAACGCAGCCACCGAAGGCCAGGATCCGCAGACCCTTGCAGACCGTCAGCGTGCCGTCCACGCAGTCGCAGCCCTCTGGCACATCGGTGGCGTAGCAGCCGTCATGATTCCCATGGACGTAGAGCAGCGGACGGTTTGCCATGGTCACAAGGAAGCGCAGATAGCTCGGCTTCAGGTCTCCGGCGGAGAGGATCATATCATATCCGGCCAGGCGCCCGGGCTGGTAATAGTCCCAGAGATAGGGCTCCTCCTGGTCGGAGATCAGCAGCAGCTTCACAGCTGTTTCTCCTCCTTTACCGTGGTCAGATCGTCGCGGTAGAGGCCCAGGACCCGAACCATCTCCCGCGCTCTGGGAAGCAGCTTATCAAAGCCCGGAACGGCTCCGTCCACATTGTCGCAGAACCAATCCATCTGCATCAGGGCATCCGTGGTCAGGCCGGTCTCTCCGTCACAGCGCAGAACGCCGTTCTGATCCAGGATCCGGCTGCGGAAGGGCTCGACCTCTCCGTTTTGCAGTCCCGTTTTCAGCAGCAGGGCAAGGCTTCGCACCCCGTCCGGCAGGGTGTCGGAGAGCTCCACGTCAATGACGCCGCTGTCCATGCCGAACCAGAGGTTCACGGCCTTGTCGGCCGGGCCCGTCTCCAGGCTTCCCTTCCACGCAGATCGGACGAGCTTCTCATACAGCGCGCCCCAATTCCACCGGGGGAGGGCCAGCGGCACCAGCTCCCCCGCTGCGTTTTCCATAAAGGTCCCCAATTCAAAATCCCAGGGATCCGCGTCGGGGCCGGCCGCGTCCCGGTTGGAGATCACGGTGACGCCCCGGCGGCGCAGCTCGTCCGCGCAGTCGCGGCTGGTGCATGACCATCGCAGCTCCACCCGGACTCTGGGATTGACCATCCTTGCGCCTAGGGCAAAGGCGTTGATGGCGGCAGGCTCTCCGAAGATCGGATAGCTGGACACGTAGCCCACCCGGTCATTCCGCGTCATGGCCCCGGCAATGGCGCCGGTGATAAACTTGGTCTCATAGACCCTGCAGTTGTACATGGTGACGCCGGTATAGGGCTGAGAAAGGGCGCAGTTGAACACCCGGACGCCGGGATTCAGCGCCGCCAGCCTTCGGCAGGCGTCGATCATGGGCGCAGTCGTGGCAAAGATGAGCTTTGCGCCATCCTCCACAGCCTTTGTCATCGCGGCAAAATAGTCCCGATCCTCCGCCACGTAGCAGGCAGCCTCCACCCGGTCTCCCAGGGCGGTCTCCATCGCCTGGCGGCCCAGATCGTGGGCCCGTGTCCAGGCGCTGATCTTCGGATCGAAGCCGTAAATGAAAGCGACCCGCACCCGATCCGGCTGGCTGACCGCAGTGATCAGCTTGGAGACAAGCCCCTTGTCCTTTTCCGGCAGCACAGGATCCACCTCGATGGCGGGGGCATCCGGCTGGCTCTGGAGCTTCATATCCGGCCAGAGCTTGGCCACACGTTCCACCAGCTCCGGCATGGGCGTCTCTTTGATCTCCGAGAATTGAAAGACCTGGAGCCAGACCAGCAAAGCCTCCGCCGGTGTGGCAGGCTGCTGCTTCATTTTGGCATAGGCCTCCTGGAACCGGGAGAAGCCGGAGCGGAAGCTGCGGCGTTCCTCCTCCGTCCAGACGTGATCCTCGGTCATGCCAAGGGCGGCCTGGAGCTTGGCGAAGCCGCCTGCCTTCTCAAAGTGCAGGCCGTAGAGCCCGGAGAGCTTGTAGAACTGCAAAAATTCGTAATAGTGCTGAACCTCGGGCCGGTCAGTCCGGGCGGGCATCACGCGAACGACGTTGGCCGCCACGGTGGGGGCATCGTAGCTTTTCAGCACGCTGACGCGCTTATTGCCCTCCTGGACGTAGAACTTGCCCAGAAACTCGAAGACCTGGATCGGGTCGCGGATTCCCTCCTCCAGGTGCGCCTCGCACAGACGGATCCATTTGGCCGCGAACTCGGTGTCCGGATCCAGCAGGGGCATGAAGTTCCCCGCCAGCGCGGCGGTGCGCCCGGCGGAACGGGTGCCGACGATCAGCTCCACCGGAATGTGCAGGACGCCGAGATCCACGCGTCCGCTGATCTCATAGTCCGCCTCCAGCTCGTCGAGTACGGCCGGATAGGGCTCCGTGCCCTGGGTCAAGGCGTTCTTTTGGTATTTCAGGCCGCTTTTCAGCGCCTTTGCGTATTGCTCGGAAGCCTCAAAACGCATGGTGCTCCCTCCTTCCCCGCATTGTATCGTTTGACTTTCTGGCATTCTACCACATTCGACCCACCCGGTCAAGAAAAAAATGCCTCCGGACAAGCCCGAGGCATTCGCGTTATTGGAAAAGCCAGAACAGCAGGCCGTAGAGTGCGGCGGCCAGCGTGCCGTAGACGATGACCGGCCCGGCGATGGTAAACATCTTCACCGCCATGCCCGTGACCCAGCCCTCCGTCTTGAACTCCACAGCCGGGGCCGCCACTGAATTGGCAAAGCCGGTGATGGGGACGAGGGTGCCGGCCCCGGCGTGCTTGGCGATATCGTCATACAGGCCAAGGCCCGTCAGCAGCGCAGAGAGAAAGATCAGGCTGGCAGAGGTCAAGAGGGCCGCCGGATCCTCCCCTGTGCCCAGCGACAGATACAGGTTTTTCAGCGCCTGCCCCAGCACGCAGATCCCCCCGCCGATGGCAAAGGCCTTGACGCAGTTCAGCGCCGAATTGGACTTGGGCGCAAGCCGGTCGGCCAGCCGCTTGTATTCCGCGTTGGATATCTTCAAGGTGATTCCTCCTTTTTCAGGTTGCTTTCAAATAGATTATCCTGAAATGGCGGAATTATACAGAAAAGTCTGTCACAGCAAAACCGGCTGGATCTGACGGCCGGCCAGGGCTTCCTCCACGGTTTCCGGGATCTGAGACATATTCGCCACCAGAGAGGCAGGCTTCTTTGCCGGGTTGTCTTGGCCAAAGGGGACGAAATAAAACTGCTTTCGATCCAGGAGCATTCCGATGCTCTTTGCGTTGGCGGCAAGGCCATCGTTGGTGGAGACCGCCAGGACCACCGGCCGGGCGTTACGCAGATGGGCCTTGCAGGCCAGCGTCACCGGCGTATCGGCGATCCCCGCGGCCAGCTTCGCCAGGGTATTGCCGGTGCAGGGGGCGATGACCAGCAGATCCAGCAGCTTTTTCGGCCCGATGGGCTCCACCTGGGGAATGCTGTCCCAGACGGGCCTATGGCAGATCGCCTCGATCCTTGCACGGAAATCCGACGCGGCTCCGAAGCGGCTGTCGATGCGCGCCGCCGCGCCGGACAGGATGGGCTGAACCGTCTCATAGCTCTGGCTCAGGCGTGCCATGGCCGCCAGAACCGGTTCGAAGGTACAGAAGGAGCCGCACAGGGCAAATCCGATCGTTTCCGTTCTCATGCTTTCACCTCACAGCGCAGGATCCCCTCCAGGAGGACGGACGCGGCGGAACGCGGCAGTCTTCTCCCCGGCAGGGAGTTGGCGCCCATGACCGAAAAAGCGGGAGCATAGCCCGCAGGCAGGCCGCCGGGCGCCGAGGCCAGCTCCACCCACAGGCAGTCCTGCCCAAGCGCGTCCAATGCGCCGGACGACAGGGCCGCGGCAGGGACGGTATTGAATACGACCCTTGGGCGCTCCGGCAGGCCTTGGAACGCGCACACACGGCAGCCGCTCTGGGCAGCCTCCGCCCGGGCCTCTGCCCGCCGGGCCGCCACAGTGACCTCGGCGTGCATGGCCATCAGCAGCGAGGCCAAGGGCTTCCCCACGCAGCCATAGCCCAGCACCAGGCAGGGCATTCCGAACACAGAGCTCTCCAGCCGCTCCTCCGTCAATTCCAACGCGGCCTCCGCCGTCAGCCGTCCGTTGGCGGCCTTGACTCCGGGGTCACGCAGCAGATCCGTTACAAAAACGCACCCCGGCAGTCTTGTTTCGGGGTGCTCCGGCACGGCGCCGCCGTAGATCCGGGTATGTTCATCGTACAGGCCGGAAAGGGACACCGGATCCAGGCCCTCCCCCAACCCATGCAGCCTCCCGCTCCGGGAAAAGCAGGGCGTGGGCAGGATCAGCACATCGGCGGGCCGATCCGGGACGTTGTCCTCCAGGCCGGGAACGCCCAGGGTATATACCGGGCCCCTGGGCACCAGGAACCGGGACAGCCAGAATTGCCGCCGGTCGCCGCCGACCAGCAGATAGGTCTTTTCCATCGCTTCATCTCCTCAGGCCAATATATGAAAAAACAAGCCCGGACGTTCTCACGTCCGGGCTTTGGAATGGGCGATCAGCGGATGATCAGCTCGCCGTTTGCCATATCCACGACAAGCTCACTGCCGGGGGCCACGTCGCCCAGCAGGATCCGCTTGGCGATCATGGTCTCCACCGTGTGCTGGACATAACGGCGCAGGGGCCGCGCACCGAAGGCGGGGTCGAAGGCCTCGTCTACGATGTAGGTCTTGGCCGCCTCGGTGAGGGTGCAGCGGAGCTGCTTATCCAGCAGCCGCTTGTTCAGCTGGTTGATCTGCAGGTCGATGATCTTGAAGATGTTCTCCTTGGTCAGAGGCTTGTAGAAGACGATCTCGTCCAGCCGGTTCAGGAACTCGGGCCGGAAGGTCTTCTTCAGCAGGGCGTCCACCTGGGCGCGGGCCGTCTCGCTGATCTCGCCGTTCTCATCGATGCCGTCCAGAATATAGGGCGAGCCCAGGTTGGAGGTCAGGATGATGATGGTGTTCTTGAAGTCCACGGTGCGGCCCTGGGAGTCCGTCACCCGGCCGTCGTCCAGCACCTGGAGCAGGATATTGAACACGTCGGGGTGGGCCTTCTCCACCTCGTCAAAGAGGATGACGGAGTAGGGCTTGCGGCGAACGGCCTCGGTAAGCTGACCGCCCTCCTCGTAGCCCACATATCCGGGAGGCGCTCCGATCAGACGGGAGACGGAGAACTTCTCCATATACTCGGTCATATCGATGCGGACGATGTTCCGCTCGTCGTCAAAGAGATCCGCGGCCAGGGCCTTGGCCAGCTCGGTTTTGCCCACGCCGGTGGGGCCCAGGAACAGGAAGGAGCCCACAGGACGGTTGGGATCCTGGATGCCGGCACGGGAGCGCTGAATGGCCTCGGTGACCACGCGGACAGCCTCGTCCTGGCCCACCACGCGCCTGTGCAGGCGCTCGTCCAGATGCAGCAGCTTTTCCCGCTCACCCTGCACCAGCTTGGCCACAGGGATCCCGGTCCAGCGTTCGATGATCCGGGCGATCTCGTCCTCGGTGACCCGGTTGCGGAGCAGGCTCTGCTCCTTGGCGTTCTGGGCCAGGCGTTCTTCCTCCTCCAGCTGCTTTTTCGCCTCGGGCAGGTCGCCGTATTTCAGCTTGGCGGCGGCCTCCAGATCGTAGGCCTGCTCCGCCTTCTCGATCTCGGCGTTGAGCTTCTCGATCCGCTCCCGCAGGGACTGCACCTTGGCGATGGCGTCCTTCTCATTCTCCCACTGGGCCTTCATGGCCTTGAAGCGATCCCGATGCTCCGCCAGCTCCTTCTGCAGCTCCGCCAGACGGCCCTTGGAGAGCTCGTCCTCCTCGTTCTTCAAGGCGGCTTCCTCGATCTCCATCTGGATGATCTTGCGGCGGACCTTGTCCAGCTCCGTGGGCATGGAGTCCATCTCCGTGCGGATCATGGCGCAGGCCTCGTCGATCAGGTCGATGGCCTTGTCCGGCAGGCAGCGGTCGGTGATATAGCGGTCGGAGAGCTTGACGGCGGCAATGATGGCGGGGTCGGTGATCTTCACGCCGTGGAAGACCTCGTAGCGCTCCTCCAGACCGCGGAGGATGGCGATGGTGTCCTCCACAGAGGGCTCGTTCACCATCACGGGCTGGAAGCGGCGCTCCAGGGCGGCGTCCTTTTCGATGTATTGGCGGTACTCGTCCAAGGTCGTGGCGCCCAGGCAGTGCAGCTCGCCCCGGGCCAGCATGGGCTTGAGCAGATTGCCTGCGTCCATGGAGCCCTCGGTCTTGCCCGCGCCCACGATGGTGTGCAGCTCGTCGATGAAGAGCAGGATCTTGCCCTCGCTCTTCTTGATCTCGTTCAGAACGGATTTCAGCCGTTCCTCAAATTCGCCCCGATACTTGGCGCCCGCGATCAGCGAGCCCATATCCAGGGAGAAGATGGTCTTGTCCTGGAGGCTCTTGGGCACGTCGCCCCGGACGATCCGCTGGGCCAAGCCCTCCACAATGGCGGTCTTGCCCACGCCGGGCTCGCCGATCAGAACGGGGTTGTTCTTGGTCTTCCGGGAGAGGATACGGATCACGTTACGGATCTCCTCATCACGGCCGATGACCGGATCCATTTTCTTCTCTCTGGCCCGCTGGACCAGATCGGTGCCGAACTTCTCCAGGGCCTCGTAGGTGTCCTCGGGGTTGTCCGAGGTGACACGCTGGTTGCCCCGCACCTCGGCCAGGGCCTGCATGGCATCCTCCCGCTGGATCTGGTAGGTCTGGAACAGGGCGCGGATCGTGTTGTCCGGCCGGTCGATCATGGCCAGGAAGAGGTGCTCCACAGAGACGAATTCGTCCTTCATGGACGCAGCGACCTCCTCCGCCTGGGAGAAGAGCTGATCCACGGAGCGAGCGATGTAATACTTCCCCGCTTCCCGGCCGGAGCCGGTCACAGCGGGCAGCTGGCGGAGCTTCTCCCCCGCCGCGGCCTCCAGACTCTCCGGCGTCTTTCCCATGCGCTTCAAAAGCTGGGGGATCAAGCCGCTCTCCTGCCGCAGCAGGGCCATCAGCAGATGGATCTGCTCGATTTGCTGGTGGTTGTGATTCAGGGCAATGGTTTGGGCGTCCTGGATGGCCTCCATGGAACGCTTGGTGTATTTGTTGGCATTCATGGTACTACCTCCTTTTTACGCGTGTGGAAACGCTGATTGACTTAGCACTCAATTCATCTGAGTGCTAATCCCTTTGTGCCCATCATATACCCAAAGTGGCAGAATGTCAAGTAGGTCATAAAAATTTCAAAAATTATGTTAACTTAATACTTTCGTAAAAACTTATGCCTTACATTTTTAATATTTCTCGATTAGAATAAAGTCATAAACAAGATGTTTTCATTTTTCATTCCTCCTTTCTTCTTTGATATTACCCGGGGGCTTGTCCTCCGGGTAAGTCATTGCCCGGGCGCAACAGCGCCCGGGCGTATTTTTTCATATTCGGTGCCGGCAATCGTAGCGCGGGCTATCAGCCCGCCATTGTAGCGCCGGCAATCTGCCGGCACGTCCACCGTAGGGGGCGGCGTCCCGACGCCCCGAACCTCTCCTGTTTCGATACGTTCGGGCTGTCGAAGACGCCAGCCCCTACGCGGCGCTCCCCGCCGTTGCAGCGTCGGCGATCTGCCGGCCATCGTAGTGCCGGCAATCTGCCGGCCATCATAACCCGCCATCGCAGCGCTTTCGGGCGCACACTGTGCGCCCCTACGTCGGGTACGGGATACCCGGTGCGCAACACGGCCGTAGGGGCGAGCATCGCTCGTCCCCATCCCCCGTAGGGACGGCACCCTGCCGTCCGCGCACCCCGTCTCCCGTAGGGAGCGATGCCCACATCGCTCCGGCGTTCGGTACGAACGCAATTTGCCGGAGGCAAATCCAACCGGGTTGCGACGCCGCAGGCGGTGCAATACAACGCACCCGGCTGGATCGTCTGCTGACGCATACGATTGTTTGCTTCGCAAACCGGACGAGCAATGCTCGCCCCTACGGCGGGGATGGGGTGGCCCCTGCGGGGGAACGGCAGGCGCACACTGTGCGCCCCTACGGCTGCTTTGCTTTAATTGTACGCCTTGTACAGGAAGGTGATGATCTGGGCCCGGGTGCAGGTGTTGTAGACGCCGAACAGGCCGTCGCCGATGCCCTTGGTGATGCCGTTCTCTGCCGCCCAAAGGATGGCCTTGCAGAACCAGTCGCTGCCGCTCACGTCGCTGAACGAACTGGCCATGGAGGCGGGCTCGGGTCTGCCCTGGGCAGCCCAAAGGAATGTCATAGCCTGGGCCCGGGTGCAGGGCTGGCCCACGCCGAAGCTGCCGTCGGGCAGGCCGCTGGTGTAGCCGTTCTCCACAGCCCACATCACAGGCTGGTAGTACCAGGCGTCAACGCCCACATCGCTGAAGCTGCTTCCCGTCCCGGTAGGGGCAGGCTTGCCGTACACCGCCCAGAGGAAGGTCACGATCTGCTCCCGGGTGCAGTCGTTGTTGGGACCGAAGTGAGTCTCGTCCACGCCGGAGGTGATCGGCGGCTCCTGGGCGACGGCCCACATCACAGGGTTGAAGAAGTAGTCGCTGCCGTTGACGTCGGTAAAACGATCCGCGGCAACAAAGCGGAAGCCGTTCTCCGTGGCGTAGGTCTCGGCGGCAGTGCCGGGATAGCCATAGATGGTGAAGCCCTCCAACGGGGTTTCTTCCCAGGATTCCTCATTCTCCCGGATGTAACCAAACGCGTGGTATCTGATGTCGGACGCCGACGCAGGAATCCACACGGAGCGCAGCTTGGGGCATTCGTCAAAGGCGCTGGCGTAGATGCCGATCAGGTTATTCGGCAGTTTGATCTCGGTCAGGCCGCTGCAATAACGGAACGCGGCGTCTCCAATGTATTCCAGGTGCTCCGGGAAGCTGAGCTTGGTCAGGCCGGTGCATTCGGAAAAGGCTTCGCTCTCAATGCGCGTCAGACTTGCGGGGAAGGTAACGGACGTCAAGCCTTTGCAGCCCGTGAAGGCACTTGAGCCGATTTCCGTCACGGTATCCGGAAGCACAAGGCTTCTCAGCCCGCTGCAGCCCGCAAAGGCCAAATAATCGATTTTCGTCAAATTCTGGGGGAAGCGGATATCGGTCAAGCCGTCGCATTCCAGGAAGGTAAAAGAGTTGATGCACGTCAAGCTGTCCGGGAGCACCAGGCTCACGAGGCCGGAGCAGTACTGGAACGCAGCGTTATTCAGCTCCGTCAGGCTTTCCGGAAGCGTAAGCTCCGTCAGGCCGGTGCAGAAGGAGAAGGCGCCCGAGCCGATCGACGTCACGCCGTAGGGCACGGTGATCCCGGTCAGGCCGGTGCAGTCTTCAAAGGCAAAGTCGCCGATGCGATTCAGGCCGGCGGGAATAGAGATGCCTGTGATGCCCGCACAGCCGCTGAAGGCATAATCGCCGATGTTGGTAAGGCCCTCCGGAAGCGCCGCCGCGGTAATATCTGCCGCATAGCTGCTCCAGGGCGCCTTTGTCTGTCTGGGAAAGTTCGTCATCGCGCCGCTGCCGGAAATGGTCAGCAGGCCGGTTGCGGTGTCCAGGCTCCAGGTCAGGTTGTCGCCGCAGCTGCCGGAATAGACTTCCGCGCTGGCAGGCAGGACCACCTGGGGGAGCAGGGTGCAAAGCAGCGCCAGGGCAAGGATCAGGGAAAACAAACGTTTTTTCATTGGGAAGCACTCTCCTTTCAAGCATTGTCCAATTCTGTTTTCCGCGCACCCGGACATATAAAAAGTGCGCAGACAGAGCCGCGCACCGAAAAACGCACGACTCCTATTGCTGCGACACAACTCTCAATGCAAATCACAAGCATGAGAAACAGAGCCTGCGCTTTTACCAAACGGTAAATCAGACTTCTGATTTGCAGAATTATTGAGTTGTGTCGCAAGTAAAATATACCACAGAAAAAACGCAAATGCAAGTATATCCCGGCGAAAGAAAGCTGTTTTCCTCAAATCATCAAAATGTTTGACAGGGGAAGCCTCTGCGGCTTGCGGGCGGCCGATGGCCGCCCCTACGGCGGGGGCCAGGGCGTCCGGTACTCACAACGCCCGTAGGGGCGAGCATCGTTCGTCCCGTCCCCCGTAGGGAGCGATGCCCACATCGCTCCGGCGTTCGGCACGAACGCAATTTGCTGGAGGCAAATCCGGCCGGGTTGCGACGACGCAACCGGATTCGAACAACACACCCGGCTGGATCGTCTGCTGACGCATACGATTGTTTGCTACGCAAACCGGACCAGCAATACCCATGAAGGTCACAGGTGCTCGCCCCTACGGTGGGTGCGGGGTGGCCTCTGCGGGGGCGGCCGGTTCCATGGCGCTACCTAAGTGCGCCGCTGTCAAGCTCTGTCGACGCGGGTGTGTGCCGCTGCCGAACCTTGGAGACGCGAGCATTGTCACAAACACGAATTCGCTGATTCCCTCTTGCCTCCTGTGGATGGTTGTGGTATAATCAGCCCGAGATCACGGGGGATCGTGCCCCTGCCGGAGAAACTGGAGCAAGCAAAATGAGAGAGAATCTGATTCTGGAATTTGCCATCTTTGCCCTGATCGGTGTCGGTTTTCTGGTGCGAAAGCTGAATATCGTCAGCGAGCAGGGGCAGAAAAGCATCACAAATCTCGTGGTTGACGTGATCCTTCCATGCAACATCATCAAGGCTTTTCTGACCGCCGACGTGGATCAGATCCGGGACGACGGGCTTTGGGTGCTGGGGATCTCTCTGGTTTTTCACTTCTTTTGCATCGTCTACGGGCGTTTGCTCTTCCGGAAGCCCCCGGAGAGCGAACGCAACTGTCTCCGCTTCGCTTCCCTCTGCTCCAACGCGGGCTTCATGGGAAATCCCGTGGCGGAGGGACTCTACGGACTGACCGGGCTGGCTCTGGCCAACGTCTATCTGATCCCCATGCGGACGATGATGTGGTCCACGGGAATCGCCATTTTCTCCGGCTCTCACGACTGGAAGGGAACTGTGAAAAAGGTGCTGACCCATCCCTGCATCATTGCGGTGGAGCTGGGTGTGCTGGGAATGCTCCTGCGGGTGGAGCTGCCGGAGCTGATCATGAAGCCCGTGAGCTATTTCTCCTCCTGCAACACTGCCATGAGTATGCTGATCATCGGCATGATCCTGGCCCGGATCGAGCCAAAGCAATTCATGGATAAGACCGTCCTGCTATTTACCGTCCACCGGCTGGTGATCCTTCCCGTTCTGGTTTTCGCCGCCTGTTCCCTGCTGCCGGTTTCCACCACGGCGCGAAACATCTGCGTGATCCTGGCCGCCATGCCCGTTGCGGCAAACACCAGCATTCTGGCGGACAAGTACGACGCGAATCCCATCTACGCCACCAAGCTTGTTGTGGTGTCCACCCTGCTCAGCATTCCCACCACAGCGCTTTGGAGCTTCTTCTTAATGCGGTAACGCAAAAAACGAACCGGCTGCCCTCGGACAGCCGGTTCGTTTTTATTTGTACCAGCGGGGCACCACACGGCGAAAATCATCAAAATCGGCAAACGCGGCCTTGCAGCGCCGCACCATGCCTGCGATCTCCTCCGATCCGAATTGCTCCGCCCATTT
Source organism: Oscillospiraceae bacterium (assembly GCA_016292255.1). Classification (GTDB taxonomy): domain Bacteria; phylum Bacillota; class Clostridia; order Oscillospirales; family Oscillospiraceae; genus JAFRPC01. The sequence continues at coordinate 1,927 of JAEEZZ010000154.1, read as the reverse complement.
GATGGAGTACAGCGACGACCAGGCCACGTAGACCGCAAGCACGCGCCAGAAGTCCTCCGGCGGCTCGCCGTCAAAGTAGGCGTTGATCTGGCCCACGCAGTAGGGTACGCTGACTTCCTTGCCGAAGCTTTGGAGCTTGTAGAATTCCTCCCAGGGGTCCCCCACCTCCCAGCGGTTGAAGTCGATCACACCGATGGAGCCGTCCGGCTGATAGATCAGATTGCCCGGGTGGAAGTCCCCGTGCTGGTAAACGGGCGGCTGTGACCAGATCAAGCCGATGTTGTCCTTCACGTACTGCACAGCCGTCTCGTCGCCGTCCAGCCGGAGCTGGGACTGCTCGTACTGAGTGAGCTGCCAGAGCTTGCGCTCCCGCTTGGTCTGCTTGGGCTGATCTGCGGGGTCTACTGGGATCGAATGGATCCTTTTCAGAATCAAGCCGGCCTCCCGGCCCAGGCGATCCTGTTCTGCCTCCGAGAGACGCGGCAGCACCGTCTCCAGATCCTCGCCGTCCACCCAGGACAGCAGCATATAGACCTGGCCGTCCTCCACGCCGAAGTCAATGGGCTGGGACATGGGAAAGCCCAGCGCGGCATATTTCCGTATGATTTCGTATTCCTTTTGCTTGGCTTCCAGCCTGGAAGCATCAGACAGCCGGAGCAGCAAGGTCTCCCCCGCCGCTGTCCGGATGCGGAATTTCTGATCCTTTGACCAGCCCTTTGCAACAGGCTCCACGCCGCGCCATTCCGGACGCCTCCAGGAAAGCTCAGCCATGATTCCCCACTCCCTGCTGGATCCGATGGGCCAGGGCAAGGGCGATCCGGATCTTGTCAAAATCGTGGTTAGCGCCGTGAAGGTCAGCTACGTCATATTCCGGCGAATCCAGCACGTCGCCGGTGACAAGAAAATCATACAGCTCATAGCCGTGGAAATCGCACACCGCCTGTACCCCGGCAAGCTCCATATCCACCGCAACGCAGCCCTCCTTCTGACGGGCAAGCACATGGTTCCGGGTTTCCCGGTAGAAGGCATCCGTGGACCAAACCCGTCCCTTGACGTAGGGCAGGAAGCTTTCCCGGAAAAAGGTCTCCATAAAGTCGCTGTTGCGGATCGTAATATAATCCGCAGGCGGGGCGTAGTGATAGGAAAGGCCCTCGTCCCGATAGGCCTCCGTGGGCAGAACGTACTTTCCGGTGGTCAGCTCCCGGTTCAGGCTCCCCGCCGAACCGAACATAATGAACTTCGTAGCGCCTGTAAACCAGTTAATATCTACCACACCGGTTCCTGCCAAGGTAGAGCCAATACCGGATAAATGGAGGGCAATGGTCATTCCCTCATGCTCAAACACATAAACGTGCATATCTCCATTGGCCATTCGAATGACCTGTACCTCCCGCAGCGCAAAGCGCCGATGCATTTCCTCCATGATCAGATGTGAAAAGGTCAGAATGCAGACGTCGCAGAGTTCACGACGCGGCCAGCCGAAGCTGCCCGGCCCGATCACGGGATCGGATTTGTTGTCAAAAGAATGAATGATCATGAGAATACCCCCTTTATATGAATAATATCATGGATTATACCACAAGGAGGCAAAAAAAGCAAGAAAAAAATCCTGCCGCAATAGCAGCAGGATGAAATGGTGACCCGTACCGGATTCGAACCGATGTTAAAGGCGTGAGAGGCCTCTGTCTTAACCACTTGACCAACGGGCCGGATAAAGTAAGAAGTAATAAGTAAAAAGTAAGAATTTACAGAAACTTTTACCTCTTACTTATTACTTCTTACTTGTTTTGGTCCGCCCTCAGGGACTCGAACCCGGGACCCACTGATTAAGAGTCAGTTGCTCTACCAACTGAGCTAAGGGCGGATATCAGGATTGTACCCTGAAAACTGAACACAGCTTCCGCAATCATGTTTCAAAGGTCTTTAG
>JAEEZZ010000153.1 GCA_016292255.1 Oscillospiraceae bacterium | reverse complement strand
CCCGCCCGCGTCTCTAAAACCTCCCCTGCCAAGGGGAGGGGGACCGGCCTCAAGGCCGGTGGAGGGGTCCGTCCCGGAACCCGCTCACAAGTCTGTCATCCTGAGCGGAGCGTTAGCGGAGTCGAAGGATCCGTTCTCCTACGGAAATCCTTCCTTTCTGCCCGTGCAGAAAGGAAGCAAAGACACGACCGGGGAGGGGGAAGATTCCGAATCTGTGTTTTTGTACCCCATTTCCCCGGCATAGCCGGGCAAATAGGATATAAAAACTCGCTGTCCACCGGACAGCTCTGCCCCCTCTGGACTCCCCTCATTCAAACGGCCAAAAGGGGCCTGCCCCTTTTGGAAAACCCCGCAAAACAGGAAACCCGCCGCGCTTCACGAAATGCTCTGTTCCTGCGCCCGTAGGGGCGGATGCCCACATCCGCCCTTGATCCCCCTGTAGCGCGGGCAATCTGCCCGCCGCACTGCTGGCGGTGCGATTTCCCCAGACAAATCAATCCCCGCTACACGTGCCGCAAAACCAAATACCGGCGGGCTGAAACCAGCCCGCCGGTGGCGCGAATTGTTTTCTTCCCCGGGAGGGCCGAAGCCCTCCCGGGTGGTGTTTTCGCTGGGAAATAGTCTGACTTTACCAGATAATACGAGGCATCAGCCCTTCACGGGGAACACAGAGAACCGTCCCCTGTGTTCCATGTTCCACAGAGAACCGTCCCCTGTGTTCCATACTTCCTTTTCGTTTTCAGTTTCTTACGTCGTCTGCGTAACATTTGATCAGCAAAGAACCACTGCTGATCCATGCGAGCCCGGAGCAAAACATCACCCGTTCAATCCGGCTTAACAGGATATACTCTTCTTGCGTTATTTCCAGAATGATTTTACCGTGATTCATCACGTAAAATAATCCGTCTTTCATTTCAGGCCCGCCCTTCAAAAACAAAAACAATCCAAAACCACCAAATGAAAGCAATGTCAAAGGAATCAGGGCAATACGAAGGATCCGCGCAAATCGCTCCAGCTTCGGGCAAATTGTTCGGCCCCTGCTTGAAGTCAAATAACGCGATGGTGTTGTAAGAGACAAAACGAAAAAAAACAAAAACGCTGCGATCCAATATATGCCAAAGGCGGCCTTATGATTAATAATTGCAAATTAACACAGGGGACGGTCCCCTGTGTTCCACCGTCCCCTGCGTTCCACATAGTCCCGGAATTTATTCCGGGGACGCTCCGGCAAGAAAGGCGCTCAGCCTTTCCCCATGGTTCTGGCTGTGGATCAGCCCTTTTTGCGGCTTTTGGTGCGGGCGCGAGGGCGGATTTGGGCATCCGCCCCTACGGCTCCGCCCCATTCAGGAAGTCCTTCAACCGTTCCCCGTGGTTCTGGCTGTGGATCAGCCGGCCGGCGCTGTGGGCACGGAGATAGCTGACTGCCGGGCAGCGGGCCACGGACATCCGGTACAGGGGCTTCTGGGCCAGCTGCTCGTCCGTCATATAGATGATCTCCCGGTGGGGGCCCATGGCCTCCATGGCCAGCTCCAGGCGGCCCGTAAAGACCGGCAGGGGCTCGTCGAAGCGGTAGAGATAGGTGGCCGCGGCGTCGCCGGTATCCAGCTCCACCGCGCAGCGGCCCGGGGCAAAGGCTGCGTGCCAGGAGAGCTCTGTCTGGGTGGTGCGGAACAGGCCGGGGTGGGGGAAATCGGCCCGGGGGGCCACCCGGCCCAGCAGGGCGGCGCGCTCCTTCTTGGTCCGCTCCATGCACTGGATCGCCCGCTCGGCAAAGGGCTTGGTGTCGTAGCCCATGCGGCCCACGGTGTACACCGTGCCGTCGAACAGGGTCAGCCGGATCAGATATCCGTCCAACAGGATCTGCTCCGTGAAGCACAGGGGGATCCGCACAGCGCGGCAGTTGGGCGGCAGGACGCAGACCGCGTCCGGGTACAGCTCGACCCGGCCCCGGCCTGCGTCGTCGGAAAGCTGATACTCCCCCTCGCAGGACATCAGCGGCGCGCCCTCCACAAACAGGGCCTCCAGGCTCCGGGCGGCGTAGCAGCCCGAGAGCTCCTCCCAGAAGCCGTCGTAGGAGAAGCCCAGCATGGTGATCTCGATGCGTTCCCCGGAGAGCAGATCCAGCACCACCCGGTGATTGAGGGGGCTCAGGGCCTTCAGCTCGGCGTAGTCCACAAAGCGGCTGCCGATCCGCAGGCCCTCCCGTTCCACGGAGAGCTGGGTCTCGCCGCCCAGCGCGTGCGCGTTGTAGTTCATAGCTTCGTGCCGCACTGGCCGCAGAATTTCATCCCCGGCTCGTTCTCATAGCCGCAGCTGGGGCACTTGCCGCTCTTCTGCATGGGGGAGCCGCACTCGCCGCAGAATTTCAGCCCCAGGGCCACCTCTGCGCCGCAGTTGGGGCAGCGGTTGGTGCCGATGGGGGAGCCGCAGTAGTTGCAGAACTTCCCGCTGCCCGCCGGCTTGCCGCATTTGGGGCAGACGGTGGTGCGGGTCTCGATCTTGCCCTGCCAGACGGTGGCGGTCTCCGCCGCCTCGTCGATGTTCCGCTGCATGGCCTTGTTCCGGGCCTGGGCCACGTAGCTGGCCTCCCGGGGGGCGCAGTCGATGCAGAGCCCGTCTTCTTCGTTCCAGCAGCTGGGGCAGACCCACTTGTTGCAGGAGGGGCAGCGGACGAACTGAGAGCGCACCTCCGCCTGAGCTTCGTCGAAGGCCAGCTCGTACTCCTTGCGCCACTCCGGGGACTGATCGTTGAAGCGGTCGCCCACCAGGTCGCTGCCCCGCTCCACGGCCCAGCCTAATTCGCTGGCCTTGCCGCCCAGGAAGCTGCCGACGGTGGAGGCGAAGCGGCCGAAGCGCTGGGATTTCTGCCGCTGGCCGTAGGTGGAGGATTGACGGAAGGTGCTGAGGAAACCGTTCCCGCAGCAGTCACAGTAGAACTCGAACTGGAAGCCGGCCTCGGTGGAGCGGTCGTTGTAGTTTCTGGTAAAAGAATGCAGCATAGGGATCCCTCCTGTGTCCATGATCTCGCGCCTTGGGGGCGCGGATAAATTGCTGGTTTCTTGTGCATATTATATGAAATCCACGGCAGTTTGTCAATTCTATTCTGTCATTTTTGATATCTTGCGGAAACCTGGGATTTTTGGTTGCTTTTCTGCGAAAAATGCGTTATGATAGCACGAAAGGCAAACAGGGTTCCCTTGCTGCCTGGATTCAGAAGCGTTAGTTTTTAGAATGAGAATCCAATGAACGGTTCGGGCATACGAGGCATCGGGGATCAGGGATCAGGGATCAGGCATCAGGGATCAGGGATCAGGCATACTTCGTGACTCTTCGAGTTCAGGCACCGCCTGCCACTTCATTCGTACTTGCCGGTATTGGCCCCGTTCACACCTCGCCGTAGGGGCGGCCATTGGCCGCCAGCAGGCCGCACCGGCCACCCCACACGCACCCACCGTAGGGGCTGCTCTTATCCGCAAGGATGAGCAGCCCGGTTTGCGAAGCAAACAATCGCCCGGCGGGCGATCCAGCCGGGTGCGCTGCATTGACCCGGTGGCGGCGTCGGAACCCGGTAGGATTTG
>JAEEZZ010000014.1 GCA_016292255.1 Oscillospiraceae bacterium | reverse complement strand
GCCCTGGCCGCCCTGGACCTCCGCGAGGGCTCCACGGCCCTGCGCGACAAGGTCCACGAGAACGCGCGCTACTTCCGCGCCGAGATGGAGAAGCTGGGCTTCGAGCTGCTGCCCGGCGAGCACCCCATCGTCCCCGTTATGCTGTACGATCCCAAGGTCGCCCACGAGTTCTCCCGCCGGATGCTGGAGAAGGGCGTCTACGTGGTGGCCTTCTGCTACCCCGTGGTTCCCAAGGGCAAGGACCGCATCCGCACCCAGCTCTCCGCCGGCCACACCAAGGAGGACATCGACTTCGTGGTCAAGTGCTTCGGCGAGGTCAAGAAGGAAATGGGACTGTAAGCAGGCGGCACATGACGCCTGTAGGGGGCGGCGCCCTCCGAAGCGAAGCGAGTCCTTTAGGGGACGCCCCGAATGTTACGGTAAGTAACAGGTAGCAAGTAACAAGTAACAAGTAACAAGTAAAATCGGGCAGGCCGGAAAGCTCCGGTCTGCCCGATTACTTATGGATTTCAGTACGCTCCGCCTTCCATGCGGCGGGCCTCGTAGAAGTTGGCGGTGGAAGCGTTCATGTAGGGGGTGACCCAGAGGGTGCCGACGCCGCAGCAGAGGGCGCCCACGATCATCCAGCCCACGAAGCTGAACTGCAGGCAGAAGAGCTTCCAGCGGAAGCCCTCCATCAGCAGATTGGAGCGGTCCAGGCACTCCCGCCAGGGGGCGTCGGGGTAGTCCACCTTGACATACATGGCCAGGGCGTAGCTGTAGTATTTCTTAATCCCGAAGTAGATACCGGCAATGGGGATCAGGCTCCAGAGGAAGGGGATCAGCCATTGCATCAGGCCCACGACCAGGGTCTCGCCAAAGCGGTCGAAGCCCAGGAAGAGGTCGCCGAACTGGATGGGGCCGCCGCCCCGGACCTTTTTCAGGAAGATCACCGCGAGGCCGAAGCTGACCGGTCCGGTCAGGATGATGGACAGAATGGAAATGGCGTTGACGATGATGCTGCCAACCAGACAGACCGCCAGCGCGGTCAACCAGTCGGAGTGGAACAGGGAGCCGCCCAGGTTCATCCGGGCGCGGGCGCGAAGTTCAGCGTTGTTCATGTTTCTTTCTCCTCCATTTTGCATGTTGCATTGAGCGTTCGGGCAGGGTTCGGGGCGTCGCGGACGCCGCCCCCTGCGCGGCCCCGCCGGTACGGCAGGACTGAAATACGGTGGGTCAGGGGATCACGGCGGGGTCGCGGAGGGGTCGCGGAGGGACAGGCGCAGGGCGTAGCTCAGCAGAAGGACCGCCAGCAGTGCCCAGCAGAAGGGCCGCACGGCCTTGGGCTTTTTCTCCGTCAGCCAGACGCCCAGGGGCGGCGTCAGGAGCACCAGGGGCCAGAGGGGATGCAGGGCGAAGGCTCCGGCAAGATCCAGACGCAGGGCCCGGAGCAGGGCGCGGCTGATCCCGCAGAGGGGACAGCCGATTCCCAACAGCTGCCGGATCGGGCAGCCCCAGAGCAGGGACAGGCCCACCGCCGCCCCCAGGGGGAACAGCCAGGGCCAAAGGCGCTGCCACAGCCGTTTCACGCAAACACCCCCAAACTACCGTATAATATAGCAAAGGCCGGGGCCCTTGTCAATGGAAATCGTCCCGGCGGGCGGCGCAATTATTCCTTGCAAAGAGGTGTCGTTTTTAGTATAATGAATTTGAGCATACAAAAACCGCAAGATCCGCAATATTCACTTTAGGAGGGAATACTATGAACCCAATCCGCAAAGCGCTCAGTGTTTTCCTGGCCCTCGCGCTGCTGGTCTCCCTGATCCCGGCCTATGCCGCGGAGCCCGCGCCCGTCGAGGTTCCGGAACGCAGCGTCCACAGCACCGTCCTGCTGGACGAGGACGGCTCCGACGGCTACGAGGGCGACTACGTTGTGATCTACAACCCCGCCACCTCCTCCAGCACCACCCGCACCACCGGCAACATGACCGGTCTGATCGAGACCACCGTGGGTACCGACGCCGTTCCCGGCAGTCTGCGCGCCGCCGTGGATGAGGTCCGGCCCTATCGGATCGACATCGACCAGCAGCTGCCCATGGCTCCGGCGGAGAAGCATCTGGATGCCCCGGAGGCCCTGAGGACCTCCTTCCAAGTCGGTGACAAAAGGCTCTTCACCCTCATCGAAGATTATTTCCCCACCGGTGAGGTGGACGTGGAGTTCAAATGCCTGGCTGTGGGCCAGCACTGCTATATCTGGACACCCACCACCACCGCCGCCAACGTCTATCCCCTGGATTCCATTGATCCCAGCTTTGCTGACATCGCAGCCGCGGAGTTTGACAGCAAGTTCGGTCTCATGCAGTCCTCCTTCGGCAACCACGCCAACGGATCCGAGGGAGACGGCAGGCTCCACATTCTGTACTACAACATCGACGACGGCTGGCAGCCCGGAGACCCCTACATTGCAGGCTTTTTCTATTCCTACGATCTCTACAACAACAGCTTGCCCATGCTGAACATCGACACCTACCCCGGCGTCACCTATCCGGACTCCAACAACGTGATGCAAACTCGGATCGACGACACCTACGGCACCATGGTACACGAGTATCAGCACCTGATCAACTTCTCCAACACCTTCGGCATGAGCTCCTGGCTCAACGAGTGCTTCTCCGCCGCCGCGGAGGAGATCTGCTACCCCGGCAGCTCCGTCATTCCCCGGATCCAGTCCTGGGAGCATTACTACTACTCCCAGAACAACGACTGGCTGGATCCCCCCGCCGAGCACGCCTATACCCCCAGCTCTGAGCTCCACAACGGCTATTCCCTCTACAGCTGGAGCAATAACCTGGGCGACGTCCTGGCCCTATACGCCCAGGTGTCTCTCTTCTCTCAGTACCTCTACACCCGCTTCGGCAACACCATCTACCGCCAGATCTCCGACAACTACTCCTCCAGCGAGACCGCTGCCATCACTGCCGCCACCGGCGTGGACTGTGCCGAGCTGGCCAAAGATTTCCGCGTGGCAGTGACGGCCAACGGCAGCTACCTGCTGGAAAACGGCCGCTTCGGCTTCAAGCCCCAGGATAGCTACGACCCTGCGGCGTACCACAACGTCCAGAACCCCTACAGTCTGCTCTCTCCCGTGGTCTTCACCGGCTCCAATTGCAGCATAGCAGGCGGCGGCGCGATCACGGTCAAACCCGTAAACGGCGTCTACAATCCCCCCGCCGGTGCGGACGCCGGTCTGAAATACATCGGCATCAGCTTCACGCCCCCCTACGTGATCAACGCCGTGGCGAACAACGACGCCTGGGGCAGCGTGACGGTCAACGGCAAAAAGATCCTCGCGGAGCCCATCGAGGACTACTACGTTGAGAGCTGCGACGTGATCGAGGGCACTGCCACAACGACCATCAACTTCAACGAGATCAAGGTCGCGCCCGAATCCGACTGCACCATCCGGGTCAACTTCGCCCCCAAGCCCAACTGCACGATCAGCTTCCTGGCCTCCGGCACCCTGGAGGGCCAGCAAACCGCACTGATCTACGACGTGATCACCCTGCCCGACGCGGTGAGCGTCAGCGCCGAGGGCTGGGAGTTCTCCGGCTGGACCGAGACCCAGCTGCCGGAGGAAACCTCCGATAAGCCCATGTTCTACGCTCCCGGTGCGGAATACGTGGTAATGGGAGATCGGACCCTCTACGCTGTCTACACCCGCCGGGAGGACCTGGGCGAGATCGTCTACAACCTTCTGGACGCCGCCCCTGAGGACTGGGCCGGCAACTACGTCATTTCCTACGGTGAAGGCACCGACATGTCCGTCATGAAGGGCGTGACGCTCAGCTCCAACGGCGCAGAAATCGAGAATTCCAACAACACCGCCAGCTTCAGGGCCACCGGAATGACCCTGGAAAACAATGTCCTGCACAACGTCGGCGAGCTCTATCGCTTTGTCATGGAGCATCGCGGATCCTATTATTCTGTGCAAAACGCCTCCACTGGAACGTATCTGGGCGTAAACAGCTCCTCCTACCTGGCCGGATACACCGCTTACAGCGCCGGTCAATGTGACTGGACTCCCGGCGTCGGCGCCAATGCCAGCTGCATGAAGAGCGCCATGAACGGCACGTATCCCTACCTCAGCTACACCGCGTCCGGCTGGTTCTGGACCTCGCGCAGCGTCAACGAAGACATCCGATTCTGGAAAGGAACGGACGGCTATCGCACCTACTATATCACCGAGCCCGTCGCGGGCGAGCACGTCCACGCCCTGCAGCACGTCGAGTCCAAGCCCGCTACCTGCACCGAGGACGGCAACATCGAGCATTGGCGCTGCACGATCTGCAACCGCTGCTTCTCCGACGCCGAAGGGCAGAATGAGATCCCCGCAGCCTCTGTGGTTCTGAATGCTCCGGGCCACGACTTCGGCGAATGGACGGAGACCACCGCTCCTACCTGCACCGAGAACGGTGTGGAGACCCGCACCTGCTCCCGCTGCCCCGAGAGTGAGAACCGCCCGATCAACGCCCTGGGGCACAACTTCGGCGATTGGACGGAGACCACCGCTCCTACCTGCACCGAGGACGGTGTGGAGACCCGCACCTGCTCCCGCTGCCCCGAGAGCGAGACCCGCCCTGTGGACGCTCTGGGCCACGACTTCGGCGACTGGACCGAGACCACCCCGCCCAGCTGCACCGCAGCCGGCGAGGAGACTCGCGTATGCTCCCGCTGTCCCGAGACCGAGACCCGTCCCGTGGACGCTCTGGGCCACGATTATCAGGACGTGGTGACCGACCCGACCTGCACCGAGGGCGGCTACACCACCCATACCTGCTCCCGCTGCAATAACAGCTACACCGACAATGAGACTGAGGCCCTGGGCCACGACTTCGGCGACTGGGGCGAGACCACGCCTCCTTCCTGCACCGCAGCCGGTGAGGAGACCAGAAGCTGCTCCCGCTGCCCCGAGACCGAGACCCGTCCCATTGAGGCCCTGGGCCACGCCTGGGACGAGGGCACTGTGACCGTGAAGCCCACCGACTCCAAGGACGGCGAGCGCCTCTACACCTGCACCCGCTGCAACGCCACCGAGACGGAGGTCATTCCCAAGCTGGATCGGGAGAATCCCTT
>JAEEZZ010000152.1 GCA_016292255.1 Oscillospiraceae bacterium | reverse complement strand
TTCATGAGCCGCTGGTCCAGGGCGAGCTTTCTGCCGTCGTTTGTGATGAGCAGCATATTGTCCTCTTCCGACGAAACCATCTTGTTTCGGACCTTTTCGGCGCGCTCGGAGAGTCCCTTCACCATATCCCGCTGGACTTGCGAGGGCTGGAGGACCACGTTGTGGTAGTTGGCCTTCGGCACAGGGAGCTGGAGCATATCCGCCGTCTGGATATCGGCTACGGTCTTAAACATGGACATAAGCTCCGGAAGGTTATAAAAGCGGGCAAACCGGGTTTTGCTTCGGTAGCCGCTGCCCTCCGGCGCCAACTCTATCGCCGTAACCGTTTCTCCGAAGGTGGATGCCCAGGCGTCAAAATGGAGCAGACCCTGCTGCTCCAACGCGCCGTATTGCAGATACTTCTGCATGGTGTACATCTCAACCATGCTGTTGCTGATGGGCGTACCGGTCGCAAACACCACGCCCCTGCCTCCGGTCAGTTCGTCCAGATAGCGGCACTTCATATACAGATCCGAGGATTTCTGCGCTTCGGTCTGACTGATGCCGCCCACGTTCCGCATTTTGGAAAGCGCGGCGAGGTTCTTGAAATAGTGCGCTTCGTCCACGAAAATGCGGTCAATGCCCAGCTCCTCAAAGGTCACCACGTCATCCTTCCGGCTCTGATCGTTGAGTCGTTTCAGCTTGACCTCGGCAGATTTCTTTGCTTTTTCCAGCTGTTTGATCGTGAAATTATCTCCGCGATTTCGCTTGACCTCCGCGATGCCGTTGATCAGCTCGTCGATCTGATCCTGCAAAATGCGCTGCTGCCACTCGGCGGACATGGGGATCTTCTCGAACTGGCTGTGGCCGATGATGACCGCATCGTAATCGCCGGTTGCGATGCGAGCACAAAAACGCTTTCTGTTTTTGGTTTCAAACGATTTGCGGGTCGCAACAAGGATATTCGCGGCGGGATAGAGCTGGAGGTATTCAGCAGCCCATTGCTCTGTCAGATGGTTCGGAACGACGATCAGGCTCTTGTGGCACAGGCCGAGCCGCTTGCTCTCCTGCGCGGCAGCGACCATCTCGTAGGTTTTCCCAGCCCCCACGACATGCGCTAAGAGGGTGTTTCCACCGTAGAGAATATGGGCGATGGCGTTCAGTTGGTGCGGCCGGAGCTGAATTTCCGGGTTGATGCCGACAAAGTTCAGGTGCGAGCCGTCATACTCACGGGGTCGGTTGGAGTTGAACTTCTCGTTGTAGAGCTTGCACAGCTTCTGGCGACGGTTCGGGTCCTGCCAGATCCACTCGGCAAACGCTTCCTTGATGAGCGCCTGTTTGCCTTGTGCAATGGCGGTTTCGTTCCGGTTAAGGACGGCAACCTTTTTCCCGGACGCATCCTCGAAGTAGTCAAAAATCTTGACATCCCGGAGATTCAGCGTTTGCTCAATAATCTTGTAGGCATTGATTCGAGAAGTGCCGTAGGTGCTGTTTGCCTTGACATTGCCTCTGTCATAGGTCTTGCCCTCGACATTCCACTCGCCGGTGTAATGCGAATAGCGAACCTTGATGTTCCACTGACAGTATCGGGGCGTAGAGAGTAGTTGGAACATGAATTGCTCCACAATCTCAGGCGGCAGCCAGGTCGCGCCAAGCCGGACGGAAATCTCAGAAGCGGTCAGATCGGCGGGCTGCACACGCTCCAGCGCCTCCACGTTGGCACGGTAATCCGCAGGGCTGAGTTCTGCGCTCTTTTTTGCCCAGGCAAGTTTTTCCCGCACATTACCGGACAGGTACTCGTCGGCAGGAAGATACTTCTCGCCGCCGTTGCCGCCAAAACCGTACAGCGGATTCAAGAAGATCACGCCCTCCAGATCGTGGACGATTTCAGCTTCCGTTTTCCCGGTAAGTTGGACCATGTAGTCCATATCAACCTTTGTCTTTTCTGCAAGTGACAGGGCCAGTGCTTCCGATGCGGTGTCCACAGCGGTGACGACCACACGCTGTTTGATCGTCCGCTTGGAGAACATATCCGCCTTGCGGACGAATTTGCCCTCGTCGTCCAGCACCTCCAGCGAGGAAAGCAGGCTGGCGGAGTTGTCGTCGGCAAAGATGGACTTGTTGGCCCGGGCGTTGAGAATGCCGTAATCCCGCACAAAGGCGTCATACAGGCGGTTCAGCTCGGCACGCTCCTGCACAATCATCTCTTCTGGGAAGTCTTCGGTCTGGTAGTCGATCACGCGGCGCACGCTGTCCCGGATACCGATCATGCCCTTGATGCGGTTCTGCCCTGTGAGGGAGACCTCTACCGGCTTCATAATGCTGTTCTGGCGGTAGTAGAGCTTACCGTCCACCAGGGTGTAACTGAAGTTCCGAACGCTGGGGTCGGCGGGAATGGTGAGATCTGCTTCTTCGTCGGTGACTTCCTCCAGGTCGATGGCGGTGTAATCCGCATGAATGTTCTGCACCGCCGCGGAGAGAAGGTCTTCCAAGGACTGATCCTCATAGGAAACGCAGGCGGAATCCGGGCCAAAGGGGCCGCTGACCATCTTCATCTCGCCCAAAACCATGTCCGGGTTCTGAACGAAATAACTGTTCATGCGGACGCCGTTGGCGTCGGTATCCAGATGCACCCAATCGGGCTCGTGGTCGATCAGGTGATCCCGTTTCTGGAGGAAAATGATGTCGCTGGTGACGTCGGTTCCCGCTGCCCGCTTGAAGGTGTCGTTCGGCAATCGGATCGCGCCCAACAGGTCGGCCCGCTGCGCGATGTACTTCCGCACAGCGGGATTTTCTTTGTCGAGCGTACCCTTGGAGGTGATGAAGGCGATAATGCCGCCGGGTCTGACCTTATCCAACGCCTTTGCGAAGAAATAGTCGTGGATCAGGAAGTTATGCTTGTCGTACCGCTTGTCCAGGAGCTTGAACTGCCCGAACGGGACGTTGCCAATCGAAGCGTCGAAGAAGCTGTCCGGGAGGTCAGTCGTTTCAAAACCCTGCACGGCAATG
>JAEEZZ010000151.1 GCA_016292255.1 Oscillospiraceae bacterium | reverse complement strand
GATCGCGCCGTCCATCTGAGCAGCGCCGGTGATCATGTTCTTGATGTAGTCGGCGTGGCCCGGGCAGTCGACGTGGGCGTAGTGACGGGCAGCGGTCTCGTATTCCACGTGAGCGGTGTTGATGGTGATGCCGCGCTCTCTCTCTTCGGGAGCCTTGTCGATGGAAGAATAGTCGGTGTACTCAGCGCCGCCCAGCATAGCCAGATACTTGGTGATAGCAGCGGTCAGAGTGGTCTTGCCGTGGTCGATATGGCCGATGGTGCCGATATTGACATGGGGCTTGGTTCTGTTGAATTTCTGCTTTGCCATTGATTGTTTTCCTCCTGTAAAAGTTGTGGATCAGTGACTTGCTCGAATTTTCAGTCACAAGCATTTTACACTATGTTTCCTGAAATTACAAGCATTATTTTTGAAAAAAGCAGGTTTTATAAGGAATTTTCACGTATGCGGCTCAAAATCTGCCGCGTTTGGAGATGATATCGTCCTGGATGCTCCGGGGCAGCTGGATATAATGGCTGGGCTCCATGGAATAGGTGCCGCGGCCCTGGGTCCTGCTGCGGAGGTTGGTGGCATAGCCGAACATCTCGCTCAGGGGCACGTTGGCGTCGATCTGAGAGACGCCGTTTCTGGGCTCCATGCCCAGAATGTTGCCCCGGCGGGCGGTGATGTCGCCCATGACGTCGCCCATATATTCCTCGGGGACGATCACGGAGACCTTCATAATGGGCTCCAGAACGACGGGATTTGCCTTCCGGCAGGCTTCCTTGAATGCCATGGACCCGGCGATCTTGAACGCCAGCTCGGAGGAGTCCACCTCGTGGTAGGAACCGTCGTAGAGCGTGACCTTCACGTCTACCACCGGGTAGCCCGCAAGCACACCGGCCTGCATGGCGCCCTGAATGCCCTGATCCACGGCGGGAATGAATTCCTTGGGGATCACGCCGCCCACGATGGCGTTGACAAACTCATAGCCCTTGCCCGTTTCGTTGGGCTCCAGCTTAATCTTGACATGGCCGTATTGGCCCTTGCCGCCGGACTGACGCACGTAGCGCTCGTCCACATCCGCGATGCCCTGCACAGTCTCCTTGTAGGCGACCTGCGGCGCACCGACGTTGGCCTCGACCTTGAACTCCCGCAGCAGACGGTCCACGATGATCTCCAGATGGAGCTCACCCATGCCGGCGATGATGGTCTGACCCGTTTCCTCGTCGGTGTAGGTCTTGAAGGTGGGATCCTCTTCGGCCAGCTTCGCCAGGGCGATGCCCAGCTTTTCCTGACCGGCTTTGGTCTTGGGTTCGATGGCCACGCGGATGACGGGCTCGGGGAACTCCATGGATTCCAGGATGATGGGGGCCTTCTCATCGCAGAAGGTATCGCCGGTGGTGGTGCTCCGGACGGAGACCACGGCGGCAATGTCGCCGGAATACACGGCGTCGATATCCTCGCGGTGATTGGCGTGCATCTGCAGGATGCGTCCCAGGCGCTCCCGCTGACCCTTGGTGGAGTTCAGCACCGTCTTGCCCTTTTCGATGCTTCCGGAGTAGACCCGGAAGAAGCAGAGCTTGCCCACAAAGGGATCGGTGGCGATCTTAAAGGCCAGCGCGGAGAAGGGGGCGTCGTCGGAGGCCGGGCGGAATTCTTCCTCGCCGGTCTTGGGGTTGACGCCGGTGACACCCTTCTTATCCAGGGGAGAGGGCATATAGCGGACGATGGCGTCCAGCAGCTCCTGCACACCCTTGTTGCGGTAGGACGTACCGCAGGTTACGGGGACCAGCCGCACGGCAATGGTACCCTTGCGGAGCGCACGGTGGATCATCTCCTCCGTGATCTCCTCGCCGGAGAGATAGCGCTCCATGATCTCGTCGTCCTCTTCGGAGACGGCATCCAGGAGCTTCTCCCGGTATTCCTGTGCCAGATCCTGCAGATCGGCAGGGATCTCTTCCTCCCGCACGTCCTTGCCCAGCTCGTCATAGAAGACGTTGGCCTTCATGCGAATCAGGTCGATGACGCCGGTGAAGTCGGCCTCAGCTCCGAAGGGGAGCTGAATGGGAACAGCGCGACATTTCAGCCGGTCATGCATCATCTTGAGGACGTTGAAGAAGTTGGCGCCCGTAATGTCCATCTTGTTGATGTAGACCATACGGGGTACGTTGTACTTATCGGCCTGGCGCCAGACCGTCTCGGTCTGGGGTTCGACGCCGCCCTTGGCGCACAGAACGGTGACTGCACCGTCCAGCACACGGAGGCTCCGTTCCACCTCAACGGTGAAATCGACGTGGCCCGGGGTATCGATGATATTGATGCGGCAGCCCTTCCAGAAGCAGGTGGTAGCAGCGGAGGTGATGGTGATACCACGCTCCTGCTCCTGCTCCATCCAGTCCATGGTGGCCGTGCCCTCGTGGGTCTCGCCCAGCTTGTAGGTGCGGCCGGTGTAGAACAGGATCCGCTCGGTGGTGGTGGTTTTACCGGCGTCAATATGCGCCATAATGCCGATGTTCCGCGTATTCTCAAGAGAATATTGTCTCGGCATGGTATCGCTCCTTTTTGTGTCGGGGGAGAATTACCAACGGAAGTGGGAGAAAGCCTTGTTGGCTTCTGCCATCTTATGGGTATCCTCGCGCTTCTTCACAGATGCGCCGGTGTTGTTGCAGGCGTCCATGATCTCGCCGGCCAGGCGCTCTCTCATGGTCTTCTCACTGCGCTTGCGGGCATAGGTGGTGATCCACCGCAGACCCAGGGTCTGCCGACGGTCGGGCTTGACCTCCAGGGGGACCTGGTAGGTGGCGCCGCCCACGCGGCGGGACTTGACTTCCAGGGCGGGCATGATGTTTTCCATGGCCTGCTGGAAGGCTTCGAGACCGTT
>JAEEZZ010000013.1 GCA_016292255.1 Oscillospiraceae bacterium | reverse complement strand
CTCTGACGGCAGACTGTGACACGAAGCTGTGGCCTGCCCCGCAAGCTGCAACGAACGGAGGGGCAGGCGGACAAGCAGTGCTTGTCCCTACAAGCGGTGACTGGTGACTGTGCCGGGTCCTCGAATCGAAACTAACACCAAATTTTTTTCTCTTGCCATTCGACCCTTTTCCCGATATAATAACAGGGAGAAAAATATTCCGCATTTTTTGCGTTCCGGAGTACTGCTATGTCTGAATCATTTACCTTTTCCGTCCCCTGTCTCTTCGGCCTGGAGGGGCTGGTGGGCGACGAGCTGCGGCGGCTTTCCCTGGAAAACGTCCGGGCGGAGAACGGCCGCGTGCTGTTTGACGGCGGGCCGGAGGCCCTGGCCGCGGCCAATCTGCGCATGCGTATGGGCGAGCGGGTGCTGCTGCGCCTGGGGGCCTTCCCGGCCCGGAGCTTTGAGGAGCTGTTCCAGGGGGTGAAGGCCCTGCCCCTGGAGGAGCTCCTCCCCAAGGACGCCAAATTCCCTGTGAAGGGCCACTGTCTCAACTCCCAGCTCCACTCCGTCCCGGACTGCCAGGCCATCATCAAAAAGGCCGCCGTGGAGCGGCTGGGGAAGCACTACGGGCTGAACTGGCTGCCGGAGACGGGGGCCCTGTATCAGCTGCAATTCTCCATCATGAAGGACGTCTGCGAGCTCTACCTGGACACCAGCGGCGCCGGGCTCCACAAGCGGGGCTACCGGGCCGTGGGCAACGACGCCCCCCTGCGGGAGACCCTGGCCGCCGCCATGGTGACCCTGGCCCGCTACCGGGGCCGGGACTTCTTCTGGGATCCCTTCTGCGGCAGCGGCACCATCGTCATCGAGGCGGCACTGATCGCTCTGAACCGGGCCCCCGGTCTGAACCGGAGCTTCTCCGCCCAGAGCTGGGGCTTCGTCCCCGCGTCCGCCTGGGAGCAGGCCAGGGAGGCCGCCCGGGACGGGGAGTTCCGGGGAGAGTACCGCATCCTGGGCTCCGACAACGACCCGGAGAGCCTGAACATCGCCATCTCCAACGCCAAAAAGGCCGGGGTGGGGAAGCTGATCCGCTTCGAGGAGGCCGACGCCACCAAGCGGGATCTGCCTGCGGCTGCCGGGGTGATCGTCTGCAACCCGCCCTACGGGGAGCGGATGATGGAGCAGCGCAGCGCCCAGCGGCTCTACCAGGCCCTGGGGAAGCACCTGCGCTACGCCGACGGCTGGCAGAAGTACATCATCTCCTCCGAGCCCGAGTTCGAGCACTACTTCGGCGCCCGGGCCGACAAAAAGCGGAAGCTGTATAACGGAATGATACAGTGTAATCTGTTTCAGTATACAGGAAAAAAATAGAAGGTCGCAGTAATATCATGAAACACCTGTTTATTATCAACCCCGCGGCGGGGAAACACGATCAAAGCCCGGTGCTGGCGGATGCCATCCGCACCCTGGGCGAACAGCACGGGCTGGATTACGCGATCCGGATTTCCCGGAAGCCCGGCGACTGCACTGCCATTACCCGGGAGGCTGCTGCCTCCGGGGAGGAGACACGGGTCTATGCCTGCGGCGGCGACGGCACCCTCAATGAGGTGGTCTGCGGCGCGGCCGGGGCGGCCAATCTGGCGGTGACCCACTATCCCTGCGGCTCAGGCAACGACTTTGTGAAAAACTTCTCCGATCCCGCCGCCTTCACCCAGCTGGAACGGCTGCTGGATCCGGAGGAAATGCTGCTGGATCTGATCCGGGTGGGGGAGGATCACTGCCTGTCCATCTGCTCCATCGGCATCGACGCCCGGATCGGCACCTCCATCCAGCGCTACAAGCACCTGCCCCTGGTGGGGGGCAAGGGGGCCTACAACCTCTCCACGGTGGTGAATCTGATCCAGGGCATCCACCGGCATTACGTGGTGGAGGTCAACGGCCAGCGGGTGGACGGCCGCTTTACCCTGATCTGCGTCTGCAACGGCCGCTGTTACGGCGGGGGCTATATGCCCGTCCCCGAGGCCCGGCCCGACGACGGGAAGCTGGAGCTGCTGCTGGTGAAGAAGGTCTCCCGCCTCCAGGTGGCGAAGATCATCGGCAAGTACAAGGCCGGCCGCTACGCCGAAATGCCGGAGATCTTCACCCACTTCACCACCGACCGGGTCCGCATCCGCTGCGACCGGGAGGAGGTCGTCAACCTGGACGGGGAGGCCCGCTACGCCCAGGAGGTGGAGATTCGCCTGTCCGAGCACAAGCTGCGGTTCTTCTATCCCAAGGGATCGATCCTGGCCGTTTCCGCAGGGGGGCGCAACGACCCGTGAAAACGCCCGCCCCCAGCAGGAAAAAACGCCATCATTCCGGTTGATTTTTATTGCTTTTCCGTATATAATGAATTGTAAAACCAATCGGCCGATCCGTAGTTATTTGATTATTCTGACCGAAAAGGAGAATCTGTCACATGAGAACCATCGGAACCGTTGTTCGGGGCGTGCGTGCGCCCATCATCCGCCAGGGCGACGACATTGCCGCCATCACCGCCCAGGCTGTTCAGGAAGCCTGGAAGGAAGCCGGCATCGCCCCCAGAGATCGGGACGTGGTAGCCGTCACCGAATCCGTCGTGGCCCGCGCCCAGGGCAACTATGCCAGCCTGGAGCAGATCGCGGCCGACATCAAGGCCAAGACCGGCGGCGGCACCGTGGGCGTCGCCTTCCCCATTCTGAGCCGCAACCGCTTCTCCCTGCTGCTGAAGTCCATCGCTCTGGCCTGCAAGAAGGTGGTGCTGCTGCTCTCCTATCCCTCCGACGAGGTGGGCAACCATCTGGTGGACATCGACCTGCTGGATGAAAAGGGCATCAACCCCTACTCCGACACCCTGACCGTGGCGGAGTTCCGCAAGCATTTCGGACACATTCTCCATCCCTTCACCGGCGTGGACTATATCGACTTCTACACCGGTCTCATCGAGAGCGCCGGGGCCGAGGCGGAGATCCTGCTGGGCAACCGGATCCAGACCCTGGTTCCCCTCTGCGACGCCGTGATCACCGCCGACATCCACACCCGGGCCCGCTCCAAGCGGCTGCTGAAGGCCGCCGGCTGCAAGACTGTCCTGGGGCTGGACGATCTGATGACCGCCCCTGTGAACGGCAGCGGCTACAACGACAGCTACGGTCTGCTGGGCTCCAACAAGGCCACCGAGGACAGCGTCAAGCTCTTCCCCCGGGACTGCACCCAGGTCGCCGAGCGGATCGCCAAGCTCCTGTCTGAGGCCAGCGGCAAGCAGATCGAGGCCATGGTCTACGGCGACGGCGCCTTCAAGGATCCCGTGGGCAAGATCTGGGAGCTGGCCGATCCCGTGGTCAGCCCCGGCCACACCAAGGGCCTGAGCGGCACCCCCAATGAGCTGAAGCTCAAGTACCTGGCGGACAACGACTTCGGCGACCTCTCCGGCGATGCCCTGCGGGAGGCCATCTCCGACCGCATCCGGGCCAAGACCGGCGAGAGCCTGGTGGGCAACATGGTCTCCGAGGGCACCACCCCCCGCCAGCTCACCGATCTGATCGGCTCCCTCTGCGACCTGACCTCCGGCTCCGGCGACAAGGGCACCCCCATCGTCTACATCCAGGGCTACTTCGACAACTACACGAACGAATAATCCCGTAGCGGCGCACACCTGTGCCCTTCATGGGTATTGTGCGCCACGGGCCACCCGTTCTGAGAAAGGAATACACCATGCTGATTCGCAACGCTGAACAGGATATCAAATACGTCATGTATACCCGGGAGCAGATCGCTGCCCGGTGCCGGGAGCTGGGCCGGGAGCTCAGCGAAAAATTCCGGGGCGAGACCCCGCTGATGATTTGCGTGCTCCGGGGCGCGGCCTTCTTCTTCACGGATCTTTGCCGGGAGATGGACTGCCTGATGGACATGGACTTCATCGCCGCGTCCTCCTACTTCAAGGGCACCAAGTCCACCGGCACCGTCCGGCTGGTGAAGGACTCCAACATCGACATGGCCGGCCGCCATGTGGTCATCGTGGAGGACATCATCGACTCCGGCCTGACCCTGGAGTACCTGGTGAAGCTCTTCCAGACCCGGGAGCCCAAGTCCGTCACCACCGTGACCCTGCTGGACAAGGACGTGGACAAGCCCGACCGCTTCCGCGTGGACTACTACGGCTTCAAGATCCCCGACGAGTTCGTGGTGGGCTACGGCCTGGACTACGCCGACTACTACCGCAACCTCCCCTACGTGGGTGTGTTGAAAGAGGAATGCTACAAATAAGCGCTCTGGGGGCGCGCGGCGTGTCAAAAAAGTTGAAAGTTGAAAATTGAGAATTGAAAGTTGTGGTATCGTTCAAATCGCCATTTGACCGATGAGAAGAAAAGTGGAGAATTCCAGCTCCATTATCCCTTTTGTTGTGTATCTCAGGTCAAAAAAGCGGAAAGAGCCTGTTTCGCAGCTTGGATTTCCTTTTTTAAATGGCAATTTAAAAAACACCTTCACTTTCAACTTTCAACTTTCAATTCTCAATTCTGCCTGCATCCGGGAAAAATGAATGCGGGAAGCTCTTTGAAAGTCTGAGCGCCCTGGGGGCGCGCGGACGGCAGAGTGCCGTCCCTACAAACTCTGAACAAAAGGAGACAAATATGGATAAGCTGAAGCAGCGTATTCTCGCCGAGGGCAAGGTGCTTCCCGGCGGTATCGTGAAAATCGACGGCTTTCTGAACCACCGGGTGGACTGCGGCTTCCTGGGGGAAATGGCGGACGAGTTCGCTCGTATCTTCGACCTCTCCCAGGTGGATCTGATCCTCACGGCCGAGGCCAGCGGCATCGCCCTGGCTTCCATCTGCGCCTACCGCTGGGGCAAGCCGATGATCTTCGCCAAGAAGGCCAAATCCGACAACATCGAGGGCGGCCTCTACAAGAGCGAGATCATGTCCTATACCTACAAGAAAAAGGTCACGCTGATCGTCTCCAAGCAGTGGCTCACCCCCGGCACCCGGGTCCTCATCATTGACGACTTCATGGCCCGGGGCGAGGCAGCCCGGGGCCTCTGCGAGCTGGTCACTGAGGCCGGCGCGGAGCTGATGGGCGTGGGCATCGCCGTGGAGAAGGGCTTCCAGGGCGGCGGCGACCGCCTGCGGGAAATGGGTGTCAACTACCACGCCCTGGCCGTCATCGAAGAAGCCGAGCCGGATCACATCACCTTCCGTGATTGACGCACGCAGGGCGGCCTGAAACCAGGCCGCCCTGACAGGTATATAGAAACCATGAACGAATCCGAACAACGAAACAGCAAAATCATCGACGGGACGGTGCTCTGCATCTCCCTGTCGCTTCTGGCCGCTTCCGCCGCGGGGGCGCTCTGCACCGGCACCGGCGGTACCCTTTTTGCGGATTTTTTCCGCATCCTGACCTCTCCCGGCCCCTTGATCACAGACTATTTCGGCGTGGGCAGCCTGCCTGCGGCCTTTTTGAACGCGGGGCTCTGCGGCCTGGCCATGTGGGCCTTTATGGTGCTGCTGCCGGGGCCCTCTCATGTGAACACCTTCGCGGGCTATTTCCTTGTGATCGCCCACGCGTTCTATGGGCTGAACTTTCTGAACATGTGGCCCTGCTTTCTCGCGCCCTTCGTCTATCTGTGGCTTCGCCGCCTGGATTTCAACGAAAACCTGCATATCTGCATGTTCTGCACCTGCTTCAGCCCCTTCGTCAGCGAGCTGCTCTTCCGCTACACCCAGGGGGCGGAGTGGACGCCCGGGGCTGCGACCCTCACCGGCACGGGGATCGTTCTCACCCTGCTGTTCATCCTGGTGCTGGGCTTCGTGGCCCCTGCCATCCTGCCCGGCACAAGGGCCTGGCACAAGGGCTATAACCTCTACAACGGCGGCCTGGCCTTCGGTATGCTGGGCTTCTTCCTGTTCAACCTGCTCTACCGCACGGTGGGCGTCAGCGCCCCGGCTGCGGTCGCCTTCGACAACCCGGTCTACGAGAGCTTCGGGCGCTCCTACCGGGGCTTCGGCTGCGCCTACTTCCTGCTGCTCTTTGCCGGATGCCTGGGGGCGGGCTGGTTCTTGAACGGGCGGAGCTTCCGGGGCCTTTCCCGGCTGTTCACCGACACCGGCTTCCAGAGCAACTTCGCGGGCAAATACGGAATGCCCCTGTGTCTGATCAACGTGGGCATCTACGGCGCGCTGTTTCTCCTGTATGTGAGCCTGGCGGAGCGTTTCACCTCCGGGGCGGGCTTCACCGGCCCCACCTTTGGGGTGATCTTCGCGGCCCTGACCTTCACTGCCATGGGCCAGCACCCCCGGAACGTCTGGCCCATCTACGCGGGCTATCTGCTGCTGTTCCTGTTCGCCAATGCCTTTAACGTCCTGGTGGGCGGCGACGTGAGCTGGACGCCCTCCACCCAGGCCTATATCAACAGCGTGGCCTTTGCCACCGGCCTTTGCCCCCTGGTGGGCAGCTACGGCGTGGTGCCCGGCATTGCCGCGGGAATGCTCTGCGCGTCCCTGGCCCCTGCCACCTCCGCCCTCCACGGCGGGCTGATGCTCTACAACGGCGGCTTTACCGCCGGCATCACCACCTTGATCCTGCTGCCCATCCTGGAGCACTATCTCCCCAAGCCCAGAGCCTCCATGAACCAGCACATCGACCTGCGGGATATGATGACCCTCAACGAGAGCGCGAAGCGGAAATAAGGCGAAGCAGGGCGAAACGAAGACAGGCATCAGGGATCAGGCATCAGGCACCGCCTGTAGGGGGCGGCGCCCTCGACGCCCCGTTCCCCGTTCGTACAGAGTCACCAGTCACCGCCTGTAGCGCCGGCAATCAGCCGGCCATCCCACACGCACCCCACCGTAGGGGCGGCCAGTGGCCGCCAGCAGGCCGCACCGGCCATCCCACACGCACCCCACCGTAGGGGCGGCCAGTGGCCGCCAGCAGGCCGCACCGGCCACCCCACACGCACCCGCCGTAGGGACGAGCACCTGTGCCCTTTATGGGTATTGCTCGTCCGGCTTGCGTAGCAAACAATCGCCCGGAGGGCGATCCAACCGGGTGCGGTATATCAAGCGGGTGCGTAAGGCGCACCACCTCATCCGTCACGGCTGCGCCGTGCCACCTTCCCCTCAAGGGGAAGGCTTTGGATTTGCCTTGCGGCAAATTGCGTTCGTGCCGAACGCCGGAGCGATGTGGGCATACTTCGTGACTCTTCGAGTTCGCTCCCTACGGGGGAACGCGGACGGCAGGGTGCCGTCCCTACGTACTTCTCGTCCCCTGATGCCTGATGCCTATTGCCCGGTATGATCAACGCACCGGGCGTTTTTTCCACCCAGGTTCTAAATTGCAGCCAACACGAATGCAAAACAGGGGAAACAGCTGCCGCCGATCCTTGGATCGGCGGCAGCTTTTCGGTCAATGCCCGCAGTGCTCGGGTTTGCAGTCCTCCCAGTCGGCGTCGGGCCGATCCACCTGGTCGTTGATCCGTTTGTATTCCAGATCGGTGGTGGGAGTCACATAGTTGGGGACCTCCAGGGCGTTGCCCACCTGGGGGATCTCCGGGGTTTTTCTGTGATTCTTTTTCGACATATTTCATCCCTCCGAGCGTATTTTGCCCGGAAAGGAGAAAAATATAACGAAAAAAAATATGTAATGTGTAATATGTAATAAGCAGCAAATTTACAGACGGTCAAAGATACTTATTACCTGTTACTTATTACTTATTACTTGTCGATGTTGATCCAGTACCGTTCCAGCCGGACGCCTCTGTGGGGCTCGTCCACGGTGCCGTCGTAGACGCCGCCGTTTTTCAGGATCACCCGGCGGCTGGCCTCGTTCTCCACCCGGCAGCAGACCAGCACCCGATCCAGCCCCTTGGCCTTGCAGATGGGCAGCACGTCCCGGAGCATTTGCGTGGCGCAGCCCTTGCGCCGTTCGGAGGGCCGGACGGAGTAGCCGATGTGGCCCGCATATTGGGCGGTGTACTCGTTAAGCTCGTGGCGGAACTGCACCATCCCCAACACTCTGCCGTCCTCCCGGACGGCCAGATAGAGGGTGGCCGGCAGCAGCCCCTCGGGGACGGTCTCCGGGTGCTTGCAGGCCTCCACGGCGGCGAGCCAATCCTCGGTGCGTTCAAAGCGGCGCAGAGCGCCGCAGCCGTCCATGGAGTTCCCTGCCTCCAGAAACTCCCGCCGGTAGGCCTGTATTTCTTTGTCATATTCCATGCTGGGCTCAATCAGCTTCATGAGACTCCCTCCTTTTTCCGCATCATAGCAAAGAAGGACGCGGCTGTCAAGACACAGTATGGAATCTGCATCGTTTCGTGGAACTTTTTTCTTGCGAAGTCGACTGTGTTCATGTATAATATTACAGTATGGCGCGGCTGCCCCCAAAGGCGGCGGCCGGGGAAAGGAATGGGACCATGAAAACAAAATTTTCGAAACACCTCTGCCGTCTGTTCGTGTTTCTACTGCTCAGCGTGATGCTGGCGACCACGGCCTTCGCGGACATGGGGCCGAAGCCCTCCCTGGAGGTTCGGGTGGAGATCGAGGGGGAAAAGCGCGCGTTCTACGCGGCTATTCTGGTAAACACAAAGCAATTCGGACCACACGGCGTGATGGAGCCCAACCCGAACGCCGACAGCGGATCCGAACCCGAGACGGAGGCGGAACGAGCTGAGTACGCCTTTTTAAACTTCCGGGATCCGGACGGCTACAACTATGTGTGCAGGATCTTCACGTCCGAGACTGGCGGCTTCAAATGGAACTATTACCCGCCGGAGACCTTCAAGGTGCTGCTCTGGTTCCCAGACACCGGGGAGCTTGTCTGTTCTGAGAGCCTGGATTGCTATGCCTTTGAATCCGCCTTTGAAGTGAGCTTCGCCGACGGCAGACTGAGCGCGAAGAAACAACTGGATATTCCCGGGAAGGCGCTGGGCTTTCTGGCGCGGGTCGCGGTGACCCTGCTTCTGGAATGCTGGCTTGCGATCACATTTGGTTACAGGAAGGGACTTCGGTACGTGGTTGCGGCCAACGTGGTCACGCAGCTCGCGCTCAATGCCGGACTTGCGGTCTGCATTCACTTTATCGGCGGCAACTGGTTCTTTTTCTATCTTGCGTATCTGTTCCTGGAGCTGCTTGTCTTTCTGGCGGAATGGTGTTATTACAGCTATAAGCTGCCCCAGACAAACCCGGAGCATCCGCACAAACGCCGCGTTTTTGCGTATGCCTTATTGGCAAATCTGCTGTCCTTCATCGGCGGCGTCGGGCTGAATCTTCTTTGGCCCATGGTGTTTTAATTCCGCAGGGCGGCCTGCGAGCAGGCCGCCGTCCGACCAATCAACACGGCGGGCAGGGGTCTGCCCGCCCTACGCAGAAAAAAGAAACGAGGGAGTATTATGCGTTACGATTTTACCACCTGGCCTGATCGGCGAGGGAAGGACGCCATTGCGGTGGACATGGTGGGGATGCCCGGGGGCTTCGCGCCTGCGGGGCCCAAGGAGGGCTTCAACGTGATCCCCATGTGGGTGGCCGATATGAATTTCCTGGCCTGCCCGTCCATCCAGGAGGCCATCATCGCCCGCACCCGGCACCCGGCCTTCGGCTACTTCATGCCCTCGGCGGAATACTATGACAGCATCATCAACTGGCAGCGGATCCGCAACGGGGTGGAGGGCCTGGAGCAGAAGCACATCGGCTACGAGAACGGCGTCCTGGGGGGCGTGGTCTCCACCCTGAACGTGCTCTGCTCCCGGGGCGATGCGGTGCTGGTGCAGAGCCCCACCTACGTGGGCTTTACCCACGCGCTGAAAAACAACGGCTACGAGATCGTCCACAACCCCATGTACCGGGACGAGGCCGGGGTCTGGCGGCTGGACTATGAAGACATGGAGCGGAAGATCGTGGAGAAGCACATCCACGCCACCATCTTCTGCAGCCCCCACAACCCCTGCGGCCGGGTCTGGGAGCGCTGGGAGATCGAAAAGGCCATGGCCATTTTTGAGAAGCACGATGTCTGGGTGGTCTCCGACGAGATCTGGTCTGATCTGATCCTGGGGGAGCATAAGCACATCCCCACCCAGTCGGTGAGCCCCTGGGCCAGGGAGCACGTGGCGGCCATGTACGCCCCCTCCAAGACCTTCAACCTGGCGGGCCTGGTGGGCAGCTACCACATCATCTATAACGATTGGCTCCGGGATCGGCAGGACAAGGAGAGCTCCCTCAGCCACTACAACTCCATGAACGTGCTGTCCATGCACGCGCTGATCGGGGCCTACGGCGAGGCGGGCCAGCTCTGGGTGGACGAGCTGCGGCAGGTGCTGACGGAGAACGTGCGCTTCGCCTGCGACTACATCCGGGAGCACTTCCGGGGCGTCAGTCTGATGCAGCCCGAGGGGACCTATATGCTCTTCCTCCACTGCGAGGACTGGTGCAAGGCCCACGGCAAGACCATCGACGAGCTGCAAAAGCTGGGCACCGACGTAGGCGTGGCCTGGCAGGACGGCCGAATGTTCGAGGATCCCTGGGGCATCCGCCTCAACCTGGCCCTCCCCCTGCGGGTGGTGCAGGAGGCCTTCGACCGAATGGACAAGTACGTGTTCAACGCGCAGGCGTAAATACGGCGGCCCCGGGATCAAAACCGATCCCGGGGTCGCCTGCTTTTTGCTTATTTCTTCCGTACCGCCTGGGCGATGGCCAGCACCAGGCCGAAGAGGACGCCGGCCACGGGCCAGACGATCCAGGTTTTTTGCCAGTCGTTGGTGAGGAAACTCCAGGCCAGGTAGCCTGCGGTGGCGGCGCACCAGTAGATCGCGGCCAGGGGCTCGCCGCGCTTGTTTTCTTCCTTTTGAGCCCGGCTGTAGCCGCCCTCCTCCAGAAGCATCTGATAGCCGCCCCAGACGGTGGAGCTGCGGACGATCAGGTAGACGCCGCCTGCCGCAATGGCCAGCAGCAGACCCAGAGAGGCCACGTGGGG
>JAEEZZ010000150.1 GCA_016292255.1 Oscillospiraceae bacterium | reverse complement strand
TTTACAAAGCGGCATAATAAAACCGCAAATTTCGGCATGAGGCCCGAAAGCCTCATACCGAAATCTGCGGTTGCCACAGCGCCGCAGCGCTGTGAACTTTTCGTTAATTATTTCACTGTCCTCTTGACGGGGAGCGGTTCAAGACTCGCAGCGGGATTTCTTTTTACTTGTTTACTTCTTGAAGATGGAGAAAATGGCGTCGATGTCGTTGATATCGCCGTTGTCCGCAGGGGCGGGAGCGGGAGCCGGGGCAGGGGCGGGACGGGAGGCGGGAGCGTTGGCAGGATGATTGCCAAAGTCGTTGTTCAGGTTGGTGAACGCACGGCGCTCGGGCTTCTCTTCTTCCTTCTTGGGCTGGGTGTCAAAGCCGGTGGCAATGACGGTGACCCGCATTTCCTCTTCAAACTCCTCGCTGAAGGTGGCGCCGAAGATGATGTTGGCCTCGGGGTTCGCGGCTTCCATAACGATGTTGGAGGCGGTCTCCACGTCGTCCAGGCTCAGATCCTGGGAGCCGGTCACGTTGATCAGCACGCCGGTAGCGCCGTTGATAGAGGTCTCCAGCAGGGGGCTGGCCACAGCGGCCATGGCGGCCTGCTCGGCCTTGTCGCGGCCGGAGGCGGTGCCCACGCCCATGTGGGCGCGGCCGGCATTCTTCATGACGGCGGAGACGTCGGCGAAGTCCAGGTTGATGATCACGCGCTCAGAATAGCTGACCAGCTCGGAGATGGAGGTCACAGCCTGCTTGAGCACGTCGTCGGCGATACCGAAAGCGTTGGCAAAGGTGATCTTCTGGTCGGTGACGTATTTCAGCCGGTCGTTGGGAATGACGATCAGGGAGTCCACCTTGTCGGACAGGGCGGCGATGCCCGCCTCGGCCTGGCGCATCCGGTTGGCGCCCTCAAAGCGGAAGGGCTTCGTGACCACGCCGACGGTGAGGATCCCGGCCTCGTGGGCCAGATCGGCAATGATGGGAGCAGCGCCGGTGCCGGTGCCGCCGCCCATACCGGCGGTGATAAAGACCATATCGGCACCCTCAAGGGCCTTGGCAATGGCTGCACGGGATTCCTCTGCGGACTTCTTGCCGATCTCGGGCTTGGAGCCTGCGCCCATGCCGCCGGTGAGCTTCTCACCGATGGGAAGCTTGTTGGGGCACTTGGACTTGTTCAGGTCCTGCCGGTCGGTGTTGACCACCAGGAACTCCACACCCTCGACGCCCGCGTTGAGCATCCGGTTGACTACATTATTGCCGGCGCCGCCGACGCCGATCACCTTAATATTCACAACTTTTTCCGGGTAATCTGCCATGTGTTCGTCCTCCTATGTATCTGTAATCGTTGGAACATATATCCGAAGCGTAGTGTATGCAAAGTTATTGCTTTTATACCGTTATATTTTAACCCGCGTTTCCCGTTTGGTCAATAGAAAAATATGTTTTTTTGTAAAAATTTTGCAACTTTTTTACCGGAATTCCAGGAAGTGAACCTTCTCGTCCTCCTGGAAGGTCAGGTCGATGATGCCGGAGCGGTGCTGGACCTCGGTGTTTTCCAGCGTCGCCTGAAGGAATTGCAGCTTGTAGCTCAGATTTTCCGTGGTGCCCAGGCGGATCTGATAGCGGTCCGCCGTCCACCAGAGGGTCAGATCGTAGGAGGTGCTCACGTCGATCCGGTCGAGCTGCTTGACAAAGTCGGTGCCCTCCAGGGCCGGGATGATCTCCTTCACCACCGTCTGCTTGGCGGCGATCTCGGAGAGATCCGCGCCCTCGGTGGAGGCGGCCTGGATATAGTCGCCCACCTGGGGGACCTGGATCGGCATTCCGGTGACGTACAGGTGGTTCTTGGCTTCCTTCTCGTCTGTGGCGTCCAGGATCCGACCCTCGCGGCTCATGAGCCACCAGCCGCCGGCTTCATCCTGGATCGCGTAGCTGACGTCGAACTCGGTAAAGGAGATGACCACAGTCCCGGGAAGCTGTTTTTTGATCTGGATGTCGTTGACGTAGGGCAGAGCCGCGTGGATCCGGGCCGCCACGGTGGCCTTGCTGAGACTCAGCAGGTTTTCGTCCAGGTTGATCCCGGAGGCCGCGATGATCTCCTCGGCGCTGTAGTAGGCCGTTGCGCCGCCCTGGCCCTCGGGGGGAAGCACCTCAATGTGCTTGACCTTGAAAAAGATGATCATGCTCAGCACGATGACGGCCACCACTGCCAGCATCACCAGGAATTTGAGGCCGAAATTGGTGTTGTAGACCCGGTGGGGCTTTCTGGCCTTTTTCCGCTTTTGCTGGGGAGCAGCCTGCTTGGGCGCGCTCTTGGGGCGCGGTCGGGGCGTCTGCTCCGGCTCTGCCTCCCGGTAGGAGGGCGCCTCCCGGGAAAGCCGCTCCCGGCGGGCCGCTTCCCGGGCGGAAGCGTTCCCGGTGCGGGGACGGGCATCCCTGGGCCGGGAGGAAGGATGCTGGGGCCGCTCTGCCGAAACAGTGGTTCTTCCGCGCTCCGTAGGTCGTCTTCTGTCTTGTGCCATATCTGTCTCCCTTGTATCTGTGAGAAAAGCTAAGTACTGTTTTATTCCGTCATAACGTCCGCGCCCAGGGCGCGCAGGCGTTCCGCAAATTTGCCGTAGCCCCGATCCAGGTGCCAGGCGTCGCGGATGACGCTGGTTCCCTCGGCGGCCAGCGCCCCGATCACCATAGCGGCCCCGCCGCGGAGATCCGTGGCGCTGATCTCTGCGGCGTGCAGCGCGCCCACGCCCCGGACAAGGGCCAGATCCCCCGCCGTCCGGATATCGGCCCCCAGGGCGCACAGGGCGGGGACATGGCGGAAGCGGTCGGAAAAGACCGTCTCCCGAAACAGGGTCGCGCCGGAGGCCCGGAGCAAAGCCGCCATAAGGATGGCCTGGGCGTCGGTGGGGAAGGCGGGATAGGGCCCCGTCACCACCGTGCCCGGGGCTTGCAGGGCTGCGGCATGGAGGGTGAGCCCGGCCGCTGATTCCCGGATCTCACAGCCGGCCAGCCCCAGTAGCGTAAGCACAGGCTGCAGCTGCGCCGGATCCAGCTCCGTCAGCGTCAGCGTCCCGCCGGTGGCGGCAACGGCGCAGAGCCAGGTGGCCGCCTCGATCCGATCCGGGAGGATCCGATGGGCCGCCCCGTGGAGGGGGGCAGGCTCCACCCGGACGCAGGGGGTCCCCGCGCCGGTGATCCGTGCGCCGCAGGCTGTGAGAAAGTCCGCCAGATCCCGGATCTCCGGCTCCCGGGCCGCGCCGATGATGCGAACGGGGCCCGTGGCCCCAAGAGCGGCCAGGATCAGGTTTTCCGTTGCGCCCACGCTGGGATAGGGGAGGATCGCGATCCCGCCCTCCGGCCTGCCCTTGCAGAGCAGACGGTCGCCTGCCAGACAGATCCGGACGCCCAGTCCCTTCAGGGCCTTCAGGTGGAGATCCAGGGGACGATCCCCCAGCACGCAGCCCCCCGGAAGGGGAATCTCCGCCTCGCCCAGGCGGGCCAGCAGGGCCCCCAGCAGCAGCACGGAGGAGCGGAGCAGACCGGCCAGGCCGGGATCCGGCACGCTTTGCAGAGGGCCTTGGCTGTCCACGGTGATCAGACCTGCCGATTCCCGGCTCTGTATGCCCAGACCCTCCATCAGAGAGCGGGTCACAGTCACGTCCCGGATGGCCGGGCAGTTCGTCAGCACAAAGCGCCCCGGAATGGCTGCCGTGGCTGCCAGGATGGGCAGAACGGCATTCTTGCTGCCCTGCACCGCCAGCGTTCCCGTCAGCGGCCTGCCGCCGGTGATGTAGATGGTATTCAATGACGGCCCCCCTCACACAGAATTACTCAATTCTATGTCAGGCGGCCTTTTTTTGTGAGTTGAAAGTTGATAGTTGAAAGTTGAAAGTTTGGTTGTTCGCTTCAACTTTCAACTTTCCATTTTCAACTTTTAACTGTGCCGGGTATTTGCCAGCTCCAATATCGTATTGTAGATCCGCTCCGCGCTGTCCACCACGGCCATTCTTTGCAGGTTTTCCCGCATGGTCTTGCGCCTGGCGGGGTCGGAGAGCAGCTCCTTGGCGGTGTCGAAAAGGGCCTGTGCCGTGAGGCCCTGCTCCAGCAGGACCACGGCCGCCCCGTTGCGCTCCAGCACCCGGGCGTTTTTCTCCTGGTGGTTGTCGGTGACGTTGGGGGAGGGGACGATGATGCAGGGCGTCCCGGCGGCTTCGATCTCGTTGAGGGAGGAAGCGCCCGCCCGGGTGATGATCAGGTCTGCCGCGGCCATGAGGTCGGGCATATTGTGGATGTACTCCCGCATATCCAGCTGGGGATGCGCGGCCAGATCCACGCCCTTTTCCTTTACCAGATTCGGCATCCAGCGCCAGCCGAAGGAACCGGTGGCGTGGACGTGGTGCCAGGGACAGCCCGCCTGGACCTCCAGCGCCAGGAAGTCGGCCATGCGCTTGTTCATCTCCCGGGCGCCCAGGCTGCCCATGGCGGAGATCAGCAGGGGCTCGTCAGTGAGCCCGAGCCGCTGACGCGCTTCGGCGCGGGTGGTGTAGAGAAAGGCCTGCCGCACAGGCATTCCCACCACCTGGACCCGCTCCGGGTGCTTGTAGTGGGCCTTGCTCTCCTCAAAGCAGACCATGATCCGGGTGGCGGAGTCGGCCACCATCCGGGTGGTGAGGCCGGGCATGGCGTTGGCCTCGTGGACTGCCGTGGGGATCCCGTGCTTGGCCCCCTGGTGCAGCATGGGGAAGGAGGCGTAGCCGCCGGTGCCCACGATCACGTCGGGCTGAAAGTCCCGGATGATCCGGTCGGCCTTCCGCTTTGCCTCGTGGAGGTTTTTCAGCGTGACCACATTGTGCCAGATCGCCTTGGGCGTCAGCTTGCGCCGGTAGCTGGAGATCTTGAGGGTCTCCAGCCGGAATCCCTCCCGGGGGACAAGTTCGGACTCCATCTCGCCCTCCGCGCCCACGAAGAGGATGTTCGTCTCCGGCTTCCGCTCCCGGAGCAGATTCGCCACCGAGATGGCCGGGTTGATGTGTCCCGCGGTCCCGCCGCAGGTAAAGACTACATTCATGCTTTCTTCCCTCCCAGGGAATCGTTGTTGACGCACCAGCGGGAAATGGACAGGATGATGCCCATTTCAAAGAGCTGGAGCAGCAGGGCGGTGCCGCCGTAGGAGAAGAAGGGCAGGGAAATGCCGGTGGGGGGCAGCAGACCGGAGACCACGCCTACGTTGAAGAACACCTGCAGGGCCAGCTTGGTGGTCAGACCGGCCGCGGCCAGGGTGCTGAAACGATCCCGGGCGTGGATCGCGATCCAATAGCCCCGCAGGATCAGCAGGGCAAAGAGCAGAAGGATGCCCACAGCCCCCACGAAGCCCAGCTCCTCGCAGACGATGGCGAAGATATAGTCGTTGTGCTCCTCGGGCAGGTAGAGGTATTTCTGGCGGCTGCGGCCCAGACCCAGGCCCAGAAAGCCGCCGGAGCCGATGGCATAGCGGGACTGGATGGCCTGGTAGCCGTTATCCAGCGGGTCGCTCCAGGGATCCTTCCAGGCGGCGATCCGGTCGCCGGCGTAGCCCTTGGTGTTGACGTAGAGATACAGGAAGGCCACGCCGATCAGCAGACCCAGAATGAGCCATTTCTTTTGCGTGCCGCCGATCAGCATCATCATGGCGCCGATCAGCAGAATGATCAGGGTGGCGGAAAGGTGCCGTTCCAGGTACAGCAGGCCCGCGATGACTGCCATGATCACCGCATAGGGCAGTACGCCGTAGTGGAAGGTCTCCATTTTGTCCTGCCAGACCGCCATCATGGAGGCAAAGGCCAGGACCATGCCCAGCTTTGCGATCTCGGAGGGCTGGAACTGAATGGGCCCCAGCTGGAACCAGCGCTTGGCGCCGTTGACCTCCACGCCGGCGATGGGGACCAGGAACAGCAGGAAGACGGAGCCGCCCAGGATCAGCAGGGCGATGCGGTACCAGATAAAGTAGTTCAGCCGGCCCACAATCAGCATGATTATGATGCCTGCCGCGGCGAAGCCCGCCTGCCGCACGAAGTAGTAGGCGGGGTTGTCGGTGTCCCATTTGGCTCTGGCGTAGCTGGCGGAGAACATCATCAGAAGTCCTCCCAGGGTGAGCAGCACCACCAGCAGCAGGAAGGGAAGATCCAAAAGACCGGTCGCGTTTTGCTGCGTCTGCCGCTGGGGATTGTTATGACTCAGCAAGGCTTTTCGCCCTCCTTTACCGATTATCGAAGCGGCGCAGTGGCAAGATATGCGAGCACGCAGCAGATCACGCTGACGCCGACGAAGACGATCCAGATTTTGACCTCGGACCAGCCGCACATCTCAAAGTGGTGGTGGATCGGGGTCATTTTGAAAATACGTCTGCCCTGGTGGTCGCTGGAAAGGTGCTTGGTCAGCTTGAAATAGCCCACCTGCAGGATCACGGACACGGTTTCCACAATGTAAACCAGGCCCACCAGGATCAGGATCAGGGGCATATCCAGGGCAAAGGCCAGGCCGCAGACCGCGCCGCCCAAAAACAGGGAGCCGGTGTCGCCCATGAAGACCTTGGCCGGATGGAAGTTGTAGCACAGGAAGCCGCACAGGCCGCCCAGCAGAGCGGCGGGCAGGATGGCGAATTCCGCCTTTTCCGTGGCGATGGCCGTGACCAGGAAGAAGATCATCACCGGGATTGTCACCCCGGAGGCCAGGCCGTCGATGCCGTCGGTGAGGTTCACCGCGTTTACGGTGCCCACGATCACGAAGACTGCGAAGGGGATGTAGACCCAGATCGGGATGGTCCAGGCCAGATCCGAGAAGGGAAGCCAGAGGGTGGAGGTCAGGTGGTCGTTGCGGTAGAGGATATAGAGGTAGAGCGCAGAGGCCGCCAGCTGCAGCAGCAGCTTTTGCAGGGCGGTGAGGCCCATATTCTGCTTCTTTTTGACCTTGAAGAAGTCATCCAGAAAGCCGATGGCGCCGAAGACCAGGGCAAAGGCAAAGACCAGCGCAGAGGTCCAGGACCAATAGAGAAAGCCCATGGCTACGGTGCCCAGCAGGGAAGCCAGAATGAAGATCAGACCGCCCATGGCCGGGGTGCCGGTCTTGCTCATGTGCCAGCTGGGGCCCACCTCCCGGATCGTCTGTCCCGCCTTCATGGCCCGCAGCCAGGGAATGATAAAGCGCCCGGCCACCAGCGCCACCACAAAGCAGGGAAGCGTCAAAAGGATCGTGGATAGGATCTGTCCGTCTTTCATGGGGATTCCTCCGTATGATTGTCGAAGTAATAAGTAACAGGTAATAAGTAACAGGTAATAGGTGATAAGAAATACGGGTTCGCTCAACTTATTCCTTATTCCTTGAAAAAGTTCTCCAGGACTTTTTCCAGGTGCATCCCGTGGCTGGCCTTGAACAGCAGTACGTCCCCGGGCTTTGCCTCCGCCCGCAGGGCCTCCAACAGCGCCTCGGGGGTATCGAAGTGCAGCGCCTTTTCGCCTGCGGCGGCGGCCAGCTCCCTGGACAGGGGGCCGTAGGCCAGGATCCGATCCGCTGCGGCGGCGGCCTCCTCGCCCACAGTCCGGTGGGCGGCGGGGGCGAAGTCGCCCAGCTCCAGCATATCGCCCAGAACGGCGATCTTCCGTCCGGCGGTGGGGGTGCTTTGCAGTACCGTAAAGGCTGCCTGCATGGATTCCGGCCCTGCGTTGTAGCAGTCGGCGATCACGGTGTAGCCGGCCTGCCGGTAGGTACGCAGCCGGTCGCCGGTGTTGACGAAGTCTGCCAGCGCCTTTGCCGCAGCCTCCAGGGAAACGCCCACGCAGTGGGCGGCCAGCATGGCCGCCAGGGCGTTGACCACGTTGTGCACGCCGGGTGCGGGAAGGGTGACCGGGACCCGGTGCCCAAAGCCCACCGCGGTAAAGGTGGAGCTGTCCGGCGTCAGCCGGACGTCCTCGGCGCGCAGGTCGTTCTCCCGGCCCAGGCCGAACCACAGGGTCCGGCAGGCAGGCGCGGCCTTCCGGAGCAGCGGTTCGTCGCCGTTGAGCACGGCGACGCCGTCGGGGGCCAGGGCCTCCAGAATCTCCAGCTTTGCCCGGCAGATGCCCTCCCGGGAGCCGAGATTTTCAATGTGCATGGTGCCGATGTTGGTGATGACCGCCACGTCCGGCCGCGCCAGACGGGTGAGGCGGGAGAGCTCTCCCGCGTGGTTCATCCCCATTTCCACCACGGCGACCTGGGTGTCCGGCTCCAGATCCAGGAGCGTCCGAGGTACGCCGATCTCGTTGTTGAAGTTCTGCTGGGTCCACCGGGTCCGGAAGACGGCGGCGCAGGCTGCAGCGGTCATTTCCTTGGTGGTGGTCTTGCCCACGCTGCCGGTGAGGCCGATGAAGCGCGTGCCGGTGAGGGTGGAGCGCCAGCCTGCGGCGATCTGCTGCAGGGCAGTGAGGCTGTCCGGCGCAACGATCATGGGCACGCCGGGAAGCTGCCGTTCCCCCAGGGCCGCCGCAGCCCCGGCCTCCATGGCCTTGCCGATGAAGTCGTGGCCGTCCCTGGCCGCCTTCAAGGCCACAAAGAGCTGCCCCGGCAATATCTTCCGGGAGTCGTTCTCGGCCCCGGAAAAGGCGACGTTTTCATATTCCGGTAATACCGTACCGCCGCACCAGGCGGCAGCTTGTTTCAGAGTGATCATAATGCCTCCGTCAGAGGAATGCATAGTGCATAATGCATTATGCAAAATGTCTGCCGATTACAAATTCTTCGCAACCTCTTCCCGTTCATCCAGGTGCGTCTTTTCCGTGCCCAGGATCTGGTAGGTCTCGTGGCCCTTGCCGCACAGGACGATCACGTCGTCGGTGCGGGCCTCTCGCATGGCACGGGCGATGGCCTCCCGGCGATTTTCCACCACCAGATAGGGCTTGCTCAGTTCCTGGACGCCCTTGAGAATATCGGCAATGATTTTATCCGGCGCTTCGGTCCGGGGATTGTCAGAGGTGATGATGGCAAGATCCGACAGCTTGACGCCGATCTTGCCCATGATGGGCCGCTTGATGGGATCCCGGTCGCCGCCGCAGCCGAAGACGGCAATGAGCCGCCCCTTGCAGAAGCCGCGAACGGAGCGCAGGACGTTTTCCAGCGCGTCGGGGGTGTGGGCGTAGTCGATCAGAACGGTGTAGTCCTTCCCGGGGGTGGGCACCACCTCCAGCCGTCCCTTGACCCCTGCGGCGCCGGCAAGGGCCTCTGCTGCCGCCTCCGGGCGAATGCCCAGGCCGATGGCCATACCCAGCACGGTGAGGGCGTTATAGACGGTGAAGCCGCCGGGGATCCCCACGCGTACCGGCCAGGAACGTCCCTTGTAGCTGCCGGTAAAGGAAACGTGATCCGCGCCCAGCACAATGTCGTCTGCGGTGAGGTCCGCCTTGCCGCCCTTGGCCGAAAGGGTCAGACTCCAGCAGGCGGCCTCGTTGACGGTCTTGGCCACCATTTCATCGTCGATGTTGAAGACGC
Organism: Oscillospiraceae bacterium; assembly: GCA_016292255.1. Lineage (GTDB taxonomy): Bacteria > Bacillota > Clostridia > Oscillospirales > Oscillospiraceae > JAFRPC01. The sequence goes on along the minus strand of JAEEZZ010000150.1, from coordinate 34,524 downwards.
TGAAGCCGGCCCGGCGGAAGAGCAGTGCCTTGGCCTGCCGGTAGGCCTCCATGGTTTTGTGGAAATCCAGGTGATCCTCGGTCAGATTGGTAAAGGCCGCCACCGCAAAGGGGATGCAGTCCACCCGGTGCAGGAACAGGGCGTGGGAGGAGACCTCCATCACCACATGGGTGCATCCGGCCTGGGCCATCTGCGCGAACAGCCCCTGGAGCTCAAAGCTCTCCGGGGTGGTGCGCTCCGTGGGGATCACCTGATCGCCGATCATGTTCTGGATCGTTCCGATCAGACCCACCTTCGCGCCCAGGGTCTGCTCCAGCACGGATTTCAGCAGGTAGGTCACAGAGGTCTTGCCGTTGGTGCCGGTGACGCCCAGAATGGTCATTTTCTCCGCCGGGTGGCCGAACCAATTCGCTCCCAGCACAGCCAGCGCGATCCGGGTATCCGGGACGCGGATGTAGGGGATGTCGACCTCCGGCTTCCGCTCGCAGAGCACGCAGGCCGCGCCCCGCTCCATGGCCATGGGGATGAACCTGTGTCCGTCGGCAGCGTAGCCGATAATCGCCACAAACAGGTATCCCGCCTGCACATTCCGGGAGTCAAAGCTGACCCCGGTGATCTCCGTATTCAGATCAGCGGTATTTTCAAGGATAGGAACGTCTTTTAACAGGGTTGATAGTGTCATAGTACCACCTAATGTGAGTTATGATTGCTGCGCAAGTTATGATTGCTTCGCAAGTTATGATTGCTTCGCAAGTTATGATTGCTTCGCAAGTTATGATTGCTGCGCAAGTTATGATTGCTGCGCAAGTTATGATTGCTGCGCAAGTTATGATTGCTGCGCAAGTTATGATTGCTTCGCAAGTTATGATCGCTGCGCAAGTGATGGAAATACTGCTTTCCGCGCATTTCCCTTTATTCTACCACACGATTGACAGAAAAACAATGAAAACTTTCAAACTCACTTGCCTGCAGGGCAATCATAACTTCGTCGAAGACGAATCATAACTGCTCCGCAGGAGCATCATAACTTGCCGGCAACGGCAATCATAACTTGTTTTAGTCCAGCGCTGTCTGGTCGGTCAGCTCCACGGTGACTGTGGTGCCCCGGGGGACGTCCGTTCCGGGAGCGGGATCCTGGTCTGTCACCACGGCATAGGCCCAGCTGGAGCCCTTGGTCTGCAGGTACAGGCCGGAGTTCTCCATGGTGGCGCGGGCGGAGGCGGGCCGCATTCCCGTGAGATCCGGGACGGTCACGTAGTCCGTGGGCACGTCCTCCCCCATGTAGAGGATGACCTTGGAATTGCCGGGGAGCATCCCGTTGGGCGCGGGGATCTGCCCGGTCACGGTGCCGCCCTCGCCCACGGTGACGTAGCTCAGGCTCAGCTCCGCCAGGGTCCGGGAGGCCTCGTCCTCGGTCAGATCGCGGACGTCGGGCATGGCGACGTTGACGGTGCTCATGTCCACGCCGGTGTAGTCGGGCTGTACGCCCAGATAGAGCAGGGTGTCGGCGAAGATGTCGCGCACCACGGGGGCGGCCATCACGCCGCCGGAGATGTAGATGCCGGTCTTGCGGCTGGGGGTATCCAGAGCCACCAGGCAGATGTACTGCGGATTGTCCATGGGGGCGATGCCCACGAAGGAGACGATGCGGTCGTCGGTCTGCTGGCCGTTCTCGTCGTAGACGTCCAGCTTTTCGGAGGTACCGGTCTTGCCGCCCACCCGGAAGCCGGCCAGCTTGGCGTTGCCGGCGGTGCCGTCGGTGACCACGGACTCGATCAGCTTGCACATCTCCTTGGAGGTGTCCTCGCTGATGGCCTGGCGGATGACGGTCTTGCCGTGCTTTTCCACCACGTTGCCGTTCTCGTCCAGGATCTCGGAGACCACGTAGGGCTGGAGCACGTAGCCGCCGTTGACGACTGCGGCAATGGCCCGCACCATCTGGATGGGAGTGGGCTTTACGGACTGGCCGAAGGCCACGGTGGTCAGCTGTGCGTTTTCCATGAGCTTTGCCTTGGTGTGGAAGACGCCCATGGCTTCGCCGGACATATCGATGCCGGTCTTTTCCAGCAGACCGAAGGCGTCGATGTAGTCGTAGAGCTTGTCGCCGCCCAGCAGGATGCCGATGTCGGCAAAGGCGATGTTGCAGGAGTTTTGCAGGGCCTTGGCCAGACTCTCCGCGCCGTGGCCCTCGCTCTTCCAGCAGTGGAGGGTGGATTCACGGTCTACGTAATCCTTCTGGCCCGAGCAGTAGAAGCCGGTGTTTTCGTTCACCACCTGTTCCTCCAGGGCAGCGGCCAGGGTGATGGTCTTGAAGGTGGAGCCGGGCTCGTAGCCGTCGGAGACGCAGCGATTACGCCACTGCTTGAGCCGGGCGGCCGCCACGGCGCTGTTGTACTCCTGGATCAGCTCCTGATAGGCCGTGGAGCTGGTGTTGTGCTGCCGGAGCTCGTCGTCGATCTCGTCCAGCTTTTTCAGCGCGGCGGGATCCAGGATCTCCAGATAGTTGTTGGGGTCGTAGCTGCCCTCGATGGCCATTGCCAGGATCGCGCCGGTGTTTACGTCCATGATGATGCCGAAGGCGCCGTTTTGCACGTCATATTTCTCAATGGCGGCCTTGAGGTTCTTCTCCAGGTACATCTGCACCGTGGAGTCGATGGTCAGCACCAGGGAATTGCCGTCGGTGGCCTCGTAGTATTTCTCGTAGGAGTAGAGCATCTGGGTCTCATAGTTGCCCCGGGTGGTGATGACCGCGCCGGCCGTGCCCTGGAGCACGTCATCATAGTAGGCCTCCAGCCCGTCGCCGCCCCGGTTCTCGGCGTTGGTAAAGCCGATGACCTGGGCCGCCGTGGTACCGGCAGGGTAGTAGCGCTTGGAGTCGGATTCCAGATGGATGCCGGTGAGATCGTTGTCGTTGATGAATTTCCGGACGGCGTCGGCCACCTCAGGCTCCCGCTTCCGGGCGATGACCTCATAGCGGCGATCCAGCATGGCGGCCTTCTCCCGGATGAAGTCGGCGTCCACGTCCAGGATGGAGGCCAGACCGTTGGCGATGAGATCCACGTTTTCGTTGGAGTTGTGGATCTCCCAGGGGTCGATAAAGACGTTCTCCACGGTCTTGGAGGCGGCGAGGATGTTCATATTGCAGTCGTAGATCACGCCCCGATCCGCAGAGACGGTGGTGGAGCGGGTCTGATTGCTGATGGCGTCGCTCTCAAATTCGTCGTGCTGGACGATCATCAGCTGAAACAGCTGCCAGATCAGCGGAATAAACAGCAGGATCCCGCAGAAGATCATAATAAAGGTGGTGCGGCGCAGCACGCCGTGCCCGGCCTTTTCCCGATCATAGGCCGGCACAGGCTCCTTGAGGAGCTTAATTCTCGGTTTCTTGGACATTTGGGAACCCCCCATGTGAAACGCAAAATGCAAAAAGCAAGATGCAAAATGCAAGATGCAAAATGACTTGAAATGAAACGGGATGGTCAGTTGTTCTGCTTTGCGGTTCGGATGGCAGCGCCTAACATATTGCGAATAGACGTCAGCTCGGTGAGAAGGCGGTCTGCTGTTGGCTTGTTTATGTCCCCCAGATCCGTCAACAGGCGAATCCAATAGAGAGACTCGCTGCTCTCCTTCATGGAAATCTCAAGCTTTGCCGTAAAATCCTTGATTCCGTGCGCGTTCTGTGCTTCGTAGAGGTTTGCACAGACGGCAGTTCCGGCGCGCATAAGCTGGTCGCACAAGAACCATTCAACCTTCCGCTTCCGCATCCAGCGGCAGGTCAAAACGATATGCATCGAAAACGTGTAGGATTGCTCCAATAACTCATTCTTTTCCATCAATCACACCAAATTGTTCTCTGGGCAAACATGGGAATCGGAAAAGCACATTTTGCATTTTGCATCTTGCTTTTTTCAATACTGCGTTCCTTCCCCACTCAGACCCGTTGGAAAAAGGGGCGGCACCCGGTGCGCGCCCCTTTTTTTATATGGTTGATTCAGCGGAAATATTCCAGAACGCCGTTGAAGCCATCGGAAACCGCGTCCCAGGCCTTTTCCAGGAAGCTGCGCCGGTCAACCTGCAGAACCTCCGCGTGATCCGCCCCTACAATATTCAGATAGACGGTCTGACGCGTGGAGGGCTGGGTCATGCCCAACTCCTTTGCCCGCATTTCGATCTGAGCCAGGTCGATGCGGCTTTCGTAGGTGGAGCGGAGCTTTTCCGTCGCCGTATTGGCGGCGGAGAGCTGCCGGTTCAGCTCGCCGATCCGATTTCTGGCCACATAGAGCTGCACGTAGCTGTTGACTACCATCAGCAAAAGCGCCATGACCACCACGATGCCGACCACAGCCAGGGGCGTGACGGCAAGCCGGGGCTTTTGGACCTGTTTCGTTTGGGGGAGCGGCTTTTCCTCGGGCAGCCTGGCAGGCCGGGGCTTGGGTACCGCTGTGCCGCGCAGATCGTATGCTGCGCTGCCGTAAAAATCGTATTGCTTGTCAGCCATTGTGTCCCCCTCCTTCTGGGGTGTCCGGTAAGTGATCGGTCAACTACAGCTTCTCGCCCACCCGCAGCTTGGCGCTCCGGGCGCGAGGATTCATTTCAAGTTCAGCATCCCCCGCCACGATGGGCTTGCGGGAGATCAGCTTCAGGCTGGGCTTTTTGCCGCAGACGCAGACGGGAAATTCCGGGGGGCAGGTGCAGCCCCGGACGGCCTCGGCCATGGCGTTTTTCACGATCCGATCCTCCAGGGAGTGGAAGGTGATGACAGCCAGCCGTCCGCCGGGATTCAGCCGGTCAATGGCCCGGCGCATGACCGCGTCCACCGCGCCCAGCTCGTCGTTCACGGCAATGCGGATGGCCTGGAAGCTGCGCTTGGCGGGATGCTGCTTTTCCCGCAGGGCCTTCTGGGGCATGGCGCTGCGGATCAAGTCCACAAGCGCCAGGGTGGTGTCGATGGGGGCCTGCTCCCGCCGCCGGACAATGGCGGCGGCGATCAGCGGTGCGTAGCGCTCTTCTCCGTAGGAGAACAGGATCCGCCGCAGCTCCTCCTGGGGCCAGGTGTTGACCACCTCCCAGGCGGTCAGCGGATCGGAAGGATCCATCCGCATATCCAGCGGGGCGTCGGCCATGTAGCTGAAGCCCCGGATCGCCTCGTCCAGCTGGGGCGAGGAGACGCCCAGATCCAGCAGGATCCCGTCTACGGCGGGAATGCCCAGGCCGTCCAGAATGGCGTCCAGCTCCCGGAAGTTGGAATGCACCAGCTTGACCCGGTCCCGCCAGGGAGCCAGCCGTTCCTCGGCGGCGGCCAGGGCCTTGGGGTCGCGATCCACGCCGATCAGCGTGCCGGTGCTCAGGCGTTTTGCAATCTCGGAGGAATGGCCCGCGCCGCCCAGGGTGCCATCCAGATAGATTCCATCGGGGCGAATGTGCAGGGCCTCGATGGACTCGTCCAGCAGGACGGAAATGTGATGAAAGTCCATTACAGGCCCAGCTCCTTCAGGGCAGTCGCCAGATTGTCAGAGTCGGCAAGCCAGGCGGCCTCCTTGGCGTTGTAGGCTTCGGCGTCCCAGATCTCCGCGTGATCGCCCTGGCCCAGGAAGGTCACGTCGTTGGTCAGGTTGGCGTATTTGCGCAGGATGGGCGGCAGAACGAAGCGGCCCTGCTTGTCGGGCTCACAGCGCGCCACGTTGGAGCGGATGTAGCGCAGGGCGCCGGAATCGGAGAGGGGAACGGAGTTGAAGCTCTCGTTGACCTGGGCCCACTTGGCCTCGGGGAAGACCATCAGGCTGTTTTCCAGACCGATCATCACGTAGAACACGTCGCCCAGCTCCTCCCGGAGCTTGGCCGGAACGAACAAGCGTCCCTTGGGATCCACGTTGTGCGTAAACTTGCCGAACATCCTGCTCACCTCCTCCACCGCGGCGATTTTTGTGGGAATTTGTGGAACTTTAAACCATTTTCATCCACTTCGCTCTTAGTATACCCCCTCTGTAACGAAATTGCAATCTTTTTTTGGTGATTTTTTCAAGTTTTTTTCGTTGACAACGGCATTTGGCGAGGGTATCATGGGCAGAAGAAAACGAAAGGCGGAGCAAAGCGCCCGGCAGGGGCGATTTTGAGCCGGGAAACAGGAGAAAAAGAGATGGAGCGATACTACGAGGCCTATGATGCGCGATATCGCACGATCCACGGCAAGGGTCTGTCCTGGACTGCGGACGTAACCACCCCCATCGTGGGAGAGATCCTTGCGCGCTTTTTCCCGGATCCCGGGGCCGCCCTGCTGGAGCTTGGCTGCGGAGAGGGTCGGGACGCCCGTCCCCTGTTGGCCGCAGGCAGAGATCTGACTGCCGCAGACGTTTCGGCGGAAGCGGTGGCCTGGTGCCGCGCAAAGGATCCGGCCCATGCGGATCGGTATCGGGTGCTGGATTGCGTCCGGGATCGGGCGCCGGGCCAATGGGACTTCGTTTACGCGGTGGCGGTGCTTCATATGCTGGTGGAGGATCCGGATCGGCAGGCGTTCCTGCGCTTTGTGCGCGATTGCCTGCTGCCCGGAGGGGGAAAGGCCCTGCTCTGCTCCATGGGAGACGGACAGCGGGAGCTTTGCACCGACCCCGCCGAGGCCTTTTTGCCCCGCAGACGGGAGCATTCCGCCGGCCCGGTGACCGTGGCTGCCACCAGCTGCCGCGTGGTCAGCTTTCCGACCCTGCGGGAAGAATTAAAGCGGGCCGGTCTGGAGATTGTGGAGGAAGGCCTGACCGCCGCGCCGCCGGAATTTGACAGTCTGATGTATGCGGTAGTTGCCCCGGCAGCGGACGCGTAGAAAAACGAGGAAGAAAACCGTGAGAGACTTTTCTGATATTCTGCTGGTATCTGATTTTGACCGGACGCTGACCGCGCCGGACAGCACGATCCCGGCTGCGAATTTAGAGGCGATCCGCCGCTTTATGGAGCGGGGCGGGCGCTTCACCGTGGGCACCGGCCGCAGCGTCCCCATGTACCGGCCTTATCTGACGAAGATCCCCACCAACGCCCCGCTGATCCTCTACAACGGCGCGGCGGTGTACGATTACGACAGCGAGACGCTCTCGGCGTCCGTCTGGATGCCTACGGGGCTGGAGCTGCTGTACTACCTGCGGGAGTCCTTTCCGGAGCTCAGGCTGGAGGTCCAGGGGGTGGACGCCCACTATCTGATCGGAGAGGATCCCGCCCGGGAGGCCTTTTACCGGGACATGGGCGTGGCCTATCGGACGGTCTCCGTGGCCGAGGCCCCTGCGCGCTATCACAAGGTGGCCCTTTTCGGCGCCTTTACCGAAAACGGGGTGAGCCAATTCTTTGCGGGCAGCCCGGAGGAGGACGCCCGCTTCGGCGCGTGCCAGGCCCGGATCATGGAGGATTGGCCCATGCTGCGGGCGGATCGGGCCGCCATGAAGATCATCGACCTCCAGGACAGGCAGGCCGGGAAGGGGAGAGCCGCACGGGTGCTGGCGGAGCAGTTGGGCTGCAAGATCCTGGTCTGCGTCGGCGACGCCATGAACGACGCCTCCATGCTCCAGGCGGCGGATCTGGCCTTCGCCCCGGCGGACTGCGTCCCGGAGCTCAAGGCGCTGGGCTGCTGCAGCCTGGTTCGTCCCTGCGCCGAGGGCAGCGTGGCAGGGGTGATCGAGGCGCTGGAAGGGCTTGAAATCAAGGAATAATCGCCTGTTTTTCTTTGTTTACAAAAGGTTTAATGTTTGTTTCCACCGAATTCATACCCTGTTCATAAATGGGGGTTATGATGCAACTGTAAGTGGAAGCGACAAAGCCGCTGTACTTTTCATTTCTTCTCTTCTTTTCTCAAAGGCCCCCGGGGAAACCCGGGGGTTCTTTGATTTTATTTGACGGTTTTTTTCGCAGGATTTGAAAAAAACGAAAAAAGATCGAAAAAAAGGAAAATTGCCGCTTGACAAACGCATCCGTGTGTGTTATATTCCAAGGCGAAGCGTCCGCAGGAGCGGGCGGGAAAGGAGTAAATCAGAATGTTCAATCGGGAGCTTGTAATCGCGTAGAACTGAATATGGGGCAAATCGGATGGAGGTGCAGTCCTCTGGTTCCGTGCGCCGTTCAAGTGACTTTCATATAATGGCAACCGCAGGATGCAGCCGTATGGGAGCTGCTTTGCTGCGGTATTTTTGCGCCCATTTTCAGTTCAAACTGACGGAAAGAGAAGGTGATCCGCTATGAAAAACAGAAATATGAAGCTCTTTCAAGCAGAAACGACACTGAAAATGGAGGAGATACGACTTGAATCTGAACGAATTCGGCCTCGTGCCGGAAATGGGCGGCCGGCCGGGGATCCCGGCGCGGATCGTAGCCCAGCACAAGGAGCGCTATGAGCTCGTCTGTCAGTACGGCCACGCCTTCGCCCGGCTGAAAACCAAGGAATATTACGCCGGGACAGAGCTGTTCCCCACGGTGGGGGATTACGTGGCGCTGCAATATATCGAAAACGGGGACAGCCAGATTCTGGCGACCCTGCCTCGCCGGAGCTTCTTTGCCCGGAAGGAGCCGGGCCCGATCCCCCGGGATCAGGCCGTGGCCGCCAACTTTGACTGGGTGTTCCTGCTGCAATCCATGAACCAGAATTTCAACCCCGCCCGGCTGGAACGCTATCTGGCCCTGGCCTGGCAGTCCGGGGCGACGCCGGTGATCCTGCTGACCAAGGCGGACCTGGCCGAAGACCCGGCGGACTATCTGCGCCGGGCGGCCCAGGTGGCTCCCGGGGTGGAGCTCCACGCCGTCAGCGCCCGGACGGGCATGGGCCTGGATGGGCTGTCGACCTATTTACAGCCGGGAAAGACCCTGGTGTTCCTGGGCTCCTCCGGGGTGGGAAAATCCAGCCTGGTGAACGCCCTGGCCGGGGAGGAGGTCATGACCGTCAGCGGCATTCGGGAGGCCGACGGCAGAGGCCGCCATACCACCACCCACCGGCAGTTGATCCGCCTGCCCGGCGGGGCGCTGATCATCGACACCCCGGGGATGCGGGAGCTGGGCATGGCAGAGGCCACCGAGGGCCTGTCGGAGACCTTCTCCGACGTGGAGCAATACCTGGGCCGCTGCCGCTTCCGGGACTGCCGCCACGAAAAGGAGCCCGGCTGCGCCGTCAAGGCGGCCATTGCCGCCGGGGATCTGGACCCCGCCCGCTGGGAGCGGTACCGGAAGCTCCGCGAAGAGTCGGAGCGTCACGGGAGGCTCAGGAGGAATGCAAAATGCAAATTGCAAAATGCAAAATGAATGCCATATCAGGACGGCTGCGAGCCGTCCCTACAAGCCATGCGCTATAAATTATGAACCATAACCCCCGAAAGGAGGGGATTTCAATGCGAAAGCTGTTTTGTTATTTGAAGCCCTACAGGGGCAAGATCGCCCTGGCGACCCTGCTGATGGCGATTTCCGCGGTCTGCGATCTGCTGCTGCCCACCCTCATGTCCAACGTGCTGGACAAGGGCGTCTACGGCGCAGCGGAGACCAACACCTTTCCCTATATTCTCAAAACCGCCGGACTGATGCTGGCGACTTCCCTGGTGAGCCTTGCCTCTGTGGCGGGCGGTTACTGGGTGGTCTACCACGTTGTGGCCGGTTATACCATGGATCTCCGTTCCGCGCTTTTCCGCAAGGTCCACACCATGACCCTGTCGGAGGTTGGCCGGATCGGTACCTCCAATTTGGTCACTCGTTTTTCCCATGACGTGGGAACTCTGACCTGGATCATTTCCTCCCTCTGCGGGAGCATCCTGATCATTCCGCTGATGTTCCTGGGGGGCGTCTTCCTCTGTATGCGGAAGGACGTGACCCTCTCCCTGGTGATCCTCTGCGCCGTGCCTCTGCTGATCGGTGCGGGTATGCTGATGAGCAAGAAGATCGAGCACCTCTGGGACGTGGCCGACGACTACTGCGACAAGCAGAACGACCTGGTTCGGGAGCGGCTCCGGGGCGTGCGGGTCATCCGCGCCTTCAACCGGGAGCAGAATGCCCATGAGCGCGTCACCGATTCCACCAAGATCATGGCGGAGCACCTGATTCGCGCCAACGTCCGCATGGAGATCATCGATCCTGCGGCAGCATTCGTGCTGAACGCGGCAGCCCTGCTGATCGTCTATCTGGGCGGGATCCGCATGGAGCGGGGCAGCGGCCTGACCGCCGGCGACGTGTTCGCCATCATTCAGTACATCAACATCATCCTGGGCGCGATCATCGCCATTTCCTACGATATCGTTATGCTGCCCCATATTCGAGTGGCGATCAAGCGCCTGGGCCAGATCACCGAGTCCACCGGCCTTGAGGAAGCGCGCACTGCCGAGGGTCGGCGTTTTTCCGGCGCCATCGACCTGGATCACGTCAGCTTCACCTATCCCGGCAGCGCCCTGCCTGCACTGAGCGACGTGGACATCCATATCCGGGCAGGGGAGTGGGTCTCCGTCATCGGCGGCACCGGCTCCGGCAAGACCACCCTGGCGGAGCTCCTGCTGGCCTTCCGCCAGCCCACCGAGGGCAAGCTCCGCTTCGCCGTAGGGGGCGGCGCCCTCGACGCCCCGTCCGAAATGCAGGACGCTGCGGCACTGTCCCCCAAGGACGTGCGGAACAACATTTCCTGCGCCCTGCAAAAGTCCATGCTCTACGCCGGGACCGTGGCGGAAAATCTCCGCATGGCCAAGCCCGACGCCACCGACGAGGAGCTCTGGGCCGCTCTGGAGCTGGCCCAGGTGGCGGACTTCATCCGGGAGCAGCCCGAGGGGCTGAGCTTCAAGCTGGAGCCTGCAGCCACCAACGTCTCCGGCGGCCAGAAGCAGCGGCTTGCCATTGCCCGGGGCATCCTCAAGGACGCACCCATCTATATCTTTGACGATTCCTTCTCCGCCCTGGACTTCATCACCGAGGCCCGGGTCCGCAAGGCCCTGAACGAGAAGCTGGCGGGCAGGACCCGCATCGTCATTACCCAGCGGGTGGTCTCCGCCATGCACTCCGACCGGATCTTCGTCCTGTCCGACGGCGCTCTGGTGGGAGGCGGGACCCACGCGGAGCTGCTGAAGAGCTGCTCCATCTATCGGGAGATCTATCTCTCCCAGACTGGAGGTGAAATCGCATGAGTTCCACAGAACGAAATCTTGAATCGGAACAGGCCGAAGCGGGCAAGGAGCCGAAGGGCAAGCGCCGCCTGCTGGACGAGACCGGCAAGCGCCTGCTGCGGGAGATCAAGCCCCTGTGGGCCTGGATCCTGCTCTGCGCCCTGTTCTGCCTGCTGCTGATCGGCTGCGCCGTGGCGGAGCCGGAGCTGCTGGGCAAGCAGATCGACAAGCTATACGACTGGACCAAGAACAAGACCCCCGGCCTGGCGGCCGGTCTGCTGCCGGGGCTGGGCCTGCTCCTGGGCGTGTACGCCATGGAGGGGCTGATGACCTACGGCAAGTACTTCTTCCTGCAAAACGTCGTCAGTCGTTACTTCTGTGCGGGATTTCGGATCCGCATTTCGGAAAAGCTGCGCCGTCTGCCTGTGTCCTTCGTGGATAAGACCCCGGCCGGCGACGTGATCGACCGCATGATGGACGACGTGGGCAATATGGCCGACAGCATCTATATCATCGTGGATATCCTGCTGTCCGGCTTCCTGCAAATGACCGTGATCGCCGTGATCCTCTTTCTGACGGATTGGCGCATGGCGATCCCTGTGGTGCTGCTGTCGCCGCTGTCCATCCTTCTTTCTACCAAGATGGCGACCCTGGGCGAAAAGCACTGGGACAAGCACTGGGACCTGGGCGGCAAGCTGACCGCCCTGGCGGAGGAGGCCTTCACCAATTATCCCACCACCAAGGCCTTCTGCGGGGAAGGGATCATGCAGGAGAGATACGACGCCCTCTCCAAGCGTCACCAGCACAGCCGCATCCTGGGCGACTTCCTATCTTCCATCGTCCAGCCGGTCATCGCCACGGTGAACGCCCTGGCCTATATCGTCGTCACCGTTGTGGGCGGCTGGCTGATTTTGAACCGGGGCGTTGCCATCGGTACGGTGGTCACCATCATCCTCTTTGCCCGCCGTCTCTCCTCGCCCCTGGAGCGTATGGCCTTTGGCCTGGGCTACATCCAGCAGATCAAGGGCGCGGCCAAGCGGGTGTTCGCCATGCTGGATCTGCCCGAGGAGGAGGACCCCACCGGAGCTGTGGCAGGGGAGACCAAGGGCCGCGTGGTCTTTGAGCACGTGGATTTCTCCTACGATCCCAACAAGCCCCTGATCCGGGATCTGAATATGGAGGTCAAGCCGGGCCAGAAGGTGGCCATCGTGGGCCCCACCGGGGCGGGCAAGACCACCATCGTCAACCTGCTGATGCGCTTCTACGACATCCAGCAGGGCCGGGTGCTGATCGATGGCCGGGACGCCTCGGAGCTGTCCCGGGAGGAGAACCGGAAGCTCTTTGCCATGGTGCTCCAGGAGACCTGGCTCTTCAAGGGTACCGTGGCCGAAAACGTGGGCTACGGCAGTCCCGGAGCCAGCCGGGAGGAGATCCGGCGGGTCTGCGACCAGGCCTACTGCGACCACTTCATCCGCCGTCTGCCCCAGGGCTATGACACCGTGATCTCCGAGGACAGCACCGCCGTTTCCTCCGGCCAGAAGCAGCTGCTCACCATTGCCAGGGCCATGCTGGCCAACCGGCCCATTCTGATCCTGGACGAGGCCACCTCCAACGTGGATACCCGCACGGAGCTGCTGATCCAGAAGGCCATGGACCGGCTCATGGGGGGCCGCACCTGCTTCGTCATCGCCCACCGGCTGTCCACCATCGTGGACGCGGATCTGATCCTGGTGCTCCGGGACGGCCGCATCGTGGAGCAGGGCACCCACCGGGCGCTGCTGAACCAAAGGGGCTTCTACGCGGAGCTCTTCCAGAGCCAGTACGCCATATAAAAAAGCCTTCCACCTGGGGGGAAGGTGGCGCGCAGCGCCGGATGAGGGGTGTTACTCGCCTTCAAAAAAGTATAAAAAACAATAAACCTGTCCATACTTGCTACAAATCAAGTATGGACAGGTGATTTTTGTGTATCGAAAATATTTCCTTATGACCGTGTCTTGTATGCTGATCTGTGTGCTGGCGATGGCCTGGCAGGTGCTGCTCCAGCAGCGGGCGCTTGCCGATCGGATCATCCGCCTCCATGTGGTGGCGGCCTCGGACGACCCTCTGGACCAGGCCCGGAAGCTGGCCGTCCGGGACGCCCTCCTGCCCCAGATCGCCGCGCTGACCGTGGACTGCGCCGACGCGGACGAGGCGGCTGCCGCCCTGGCCGAGGGCCTGCCCGCCCTGCGGGAGACTGCCTTCGAAAGCCTGGGAACGGGGGAAACCGTGAGCGCGACCCTGGCGGAGGAGGTCTTTCCCCGCCGGGATTACGACAGCTTTTCCCTGCCTGCCGGGACCTACCGGGCCCTGCGGGTGACCCTGGGGGCCGGCGCGGGGCATAATTGGTGGTGCGTGGCCTTCCCGGCCCTCTGCCTGCCCGCCGGAACGGAGGAGGCGGGGGAGCGCTTCGCGGAGACCGCCCGTTCCGCCGGTCTGACGCCGGAGGAGATCGAGCTGGTCAGCTCGGACAGCGAAAGCGTGCAGTTCAAATTCCGCCTTCTGGATTGGCTGGCGGAGCTGTTTGATTGACGTGCTCCGCAGCGGCGCACACCGGTGCGCCACGGTTCTGTAGGGACGGCACTCTGCCGTCCGCACCTCAGCGCCGCTTCAGCGCGTCGTTTGCCGCCTGGGTGACCAGGTTCCAGCTTCGCAGATCCGTTTCCGGCCGCCGGAATTCCAGCTCCCGGTGGGCCAGCTCGGAGACGGCGTAATAGTTCCCCTCCGCCAGCTCCGCCAGCACCGGGACGGCCCCGTCTCCCAGATCGCAGATCATTTCCACGTCCAGGCTGTCCAGCTTGCCGGATTTCCAGGCGTCCACGTTGTACCGGGCCACGATCCCGTCCACGTTGGCCACGCTGAGCCCGATGAGGATCACAGCCCCCAGGGTGACGGCAAGCTGCGCCACCGGAAGCTTTTTCACAAACAGGCGGAGCCCCTCGGCCGCAACGATCAGCCCCAGGAACACCATAAACACCGAGGTGGTCAGACGCAGCCGGGTGAGACCGAAGCTGCCCATGTAGAGGATCATCTTGGACAGGGCGGTCGCCACTAGGACCAGGGAGAAGAAGCAGAGGAAAAGGGCCAGCCCCCGCACTGCGCCGGGGATCCGCTCCTCCGCGTCCTTCCGGCAGACGGAAAGGGCCAGGACGATCAGACAGAGGTTGATGGCCACGATGCCGCACATCTCGAAGAAGCCCCGGCGGGCGTATTTGGCCACGGTGAAGCCCTTGGGCAGCAGACCCCGGAAGGCGTCGGTGAAGTAGGCGAACTGGGCCAGCAGATAGAGCAGGTAGACCGCGCCGATCACGCCGAGGAAGGCTGCTACGGCGGCAGGCTCAATGCCCTTGCGGGTAAAGCCCGGCAGGACACGCGGCCCCTTGTCGGAGGTAAAGAGCCGGGAGAACAGCAGCAGCGCGGCAAGGCTGCCAAAGCACAGCGTCACGAGCGCCCGTCTGCCAAGATCCCAATCCATCCGCTCGACCATGCCCTCAAAGGCCGCGTCGGAGGAGATCAGCAGGGGTACCAGAATGCCCAGCACGGGGATCGCGCAGAACAGACCGATCAGAACCGCACCGATCCGCTTGCGCTGTTTGGAGTCGGCTTCGCCGCAGTGGGTCAGCGCCCAGACGCCGACGCCCGCCCGGCCGAGGGACATCGAGAAGCCGACGGCGGACAGATCGTGGAGCCGGTGCTGCAAGCCCAGGCCGGTCCGCAGGCCCAGACGCTCCAGCAGGACGATCAGATACAGCGGGACCATCGCGCAGACGGTCAGGATTTTCAAGGAGCGGTCGCCGGAGAGGAAGAGGCTGACCGCGCCCAGCAGATAGAGCGCCGCGCAGACCCGGCCGTAGCCCGTCATGCGGCCCGGCCGGTTTTTGAGGTAGATCAGCGTCGCGGGCAGCAGACCCGCCAGCGCCAGGGCTTCCGCGAGGCCGAGGCCCCCTGCCCAGCAGAGCGCGTCCCAGAGCAGAAGGCAAAGCCCCAGCAGCGTCCCGGCCAGCGCCAGATCCCGCTTCTGCGCCCGCCGCTTGGGATAGACTTCCCGCGGCGTGTAGACCGGCAGGGGATCGACAGCCCCCAGGCCGCCGGCCGTGCCCGTATTTTCCGCAGACGCCGCCGCTTGGGCGGCGTTTTTGTATTCGTCCATGTTTGATAATCTCCTTTTCACTTGCTTGACCGAATGACAGACCAACCGCAGTAGTCGGTGATGAATTGCGTCAGATCCTTTGCCTCGTCCAAATCGCCGTCGTCAAAGGCAATGAAGCCGATTTCGTGCGTTTCGTCGTTGGTGACGAACATCAGACAGGTTTTGAAATACCGATCTCCGTATTCATTCGCCCCGTCCCAGGGAAAGAGAAAACGAAACTCGTCGTTTTCAATACTTGCGTAGGGTTCAATCAGCAGCGTGCTTTCTCCGCGCAGGTCGGGAGAGCCGATCAGCGCTTCCGTCCGAAACGCGTATTGCCGTTCCAATTTGTCCTTTTGCGCTGCGTAGTCCGCAGGGCTGTAGCGGCAGAGCAGAATATGCGCATGGGACTCAAAAACTGCGGCACATGTTTTGTAGTAGTGATAGGTCGTCTTCTCCGGTGCTCCAAGCGTCGGAGACCCAAAGGCTGTACTGCGCTTGTCGGAGTCCGGAAGCGTGCTTTCAAAGCGCGCCACGGCGTTTCTCTGGCTCGAACGGTGAATCTGATGGGGACTGAACAGCCCCAAAAAGAGAAGAAGAAAGAGCAAAGCAACATAAAAAATCGCCCGCCCTGTTTTCGCTCGGATGCTGCGACGGGAGCGAAGGAGGAAAATCAGCCGCGACACAATCAGCCCCGGCCCCAGAACAAAGAAGGGAAAGCTGATGATATTCAAAATCAGACCGCAGGCGAAGGTCCAGAAGCACCAGTGCGCCAGCAACGGCCCAATCCAGATCAGTGCCAGAATCGCCCATCGGGGCAGATGGCTTTTGTGGTTTGTCAACTCCATGTTGTCCTCCGTTCCTTATTGGACCATGTTCCAACAACAATTGAATTAGATGAAGCTTGCAAGATTTCTTACTTATTATTTCTTACTTCTTACCTATTACTTGTCCCTTGTCCATTCCAGTATGTCTCCCGGCTGGCAGTCCAGGGCCTCGCAGATGGCGTTGAGCGTGGAAAAGCGCACGGCCTTGGCCTTGCCGGTTTTCAGAATGGACAGATTGGCCTGGGTGATGCCCACCCGTTCGGCCAGCTCGCCGGAGGACATTTTCCGCTTTGCCAGCATCACGTCCAAATTCACGATGATCGCCATAGCCGCGCCCTCCTACACCGTCAGATCGTTCTCTTCCCGGAGGGCGATGGCGGCGATGAAGCAGTTGCGCACCACCCGCACGATCAGAAAGAGAAAAATCATGGACAGGGTGATGAAGATCAGCGGGGGATACCAGCGGAAGGCCGCCAGGGTCGCCAGGGCCACCCCCAGACAGCACCAGCTTACCACCGCCAGCAGGCGGCTGCTGGATTTCTGAAAGGCCTGCCCGGCCTGGATGTTCCGGAGCAGACGCCAAAGGCAGACCAGAGCCGTCAGCGCAAAGGGCAGGCAGCCGTAATAGGCCGCCAGAATGGCGATCCGCCCGCTGTCCCGGATCATCCGGTAATCCGCGTACCACTTCGCCAGCCAGGGCATGGCCACCGCCAGCCCCACCGCAGCCAGAATCAACAGCGCCACCGCCGCCAGCGACAGCTTCACAGCCTTGTTTTGCATATTCGTACCTCCACTCGTAGGGACGGCACCCTGCCGTCCGCATGTCGCAGCGCCGGCAATCTGCCGGCCGTTTTCGTAGGGACGGCACTCTGCCGTCCGCGCGTCGTAGGGGCGCACAGTGTGCGCCCGCCGGTTCAGGGTTTCAACGGCGGCTGCCATTTTGTATACCCAACCAGCAGAAGGATCGGGAAGGCAAGGCATAACACGGTAGGAATGCCTGCCATCGGTAAAATTGCGATCAAAAATACGTGGACCAAAAGATGGATCAGCGCGCAGGAAACTGTGATGCAGCTTCCGCTCCGTTTTCTCCGGGCTGCCAGCCGCCAGCCCAGCAACAGAAGAAGCGGCTCAATCATCAGTAGAAATAAAAAAACCAGTTTTATTGCTAAGGTTTCCGACCCTTGCAGAAACAGAGCGGCGAAGGCCAGAACCGGTGCCATCGGATTGAAGAGATCGATCCTGCTCCATAAGCGGCTGGACAAAATGACAGCGATCACTTCCGCTGCAGAAACAATCAACACATAGAGAATCAGTCCCAGGCAAATCCACTTCCATCGGTTCATTCGTTGCTGCACGCTGATTTCCTCCTTTGACCTTGGCTTCGCGTCGCTGCCGTCCGTGTGTCGTAGGGGCGCACAGTGTGCGCCCGCCGGTTCAGGGTTGTAGGGGGCGGCGCCCTCGACGCCCCGCGTGTCGCAGCGCCGGCAATCTGCCGGCCGTTTTGCCACATTTTACCACTGTTTTTATCGTTTGTCAATAAAAAATTATCGAGATATAACAAACCGCCCTTTGAAACGCCATAAAAAGGCATCCCAAAGGACGGTATTTGCGGACAAGCGATACCCATGAAGGGCACAGGTGCTTGTTCCTACGGGCTCAATTATGCATTATGCACTATGCATTTTGCATTCCCTTTCGGGCGGGGAAACAGGCGGGCTGATAGCCCGCGCTACCGTAGGGTGCGTCCGGGCGGGCGCACAGTGTGCGCCCCTACGGCTGCTCCGGCGGGGTCTGCTTGGCAAAGCGCTCTCCCAGCCTCGTGGCGCTTCTTTCCGGGTAGACGGAGTAATAGCTGCGTTTCCCGGCGCGGCGCATCTTCTGGAAGCAGGGCAGACCTGCCCAGAGCAGAGACGGCAGGCCTACCGCCGGCAGATAGAGGGGGCCGAAGAACAGGGACTGGATCGTGTGGCCGTATTCGTGGGCCAGCAGGCCGTGGTCCTTCGGCGTCCAGCTGGGCTCCATAAAGAGGTAGCGGCCCATGGACATGGAGCCGGACCGCTGCGTCCAGATCGTCACCCGCGCCCCCTGATAGGAGAAGCTGCGGCAGCCCTTGCACCGATAGAACAGGAAGAAGCCCAGGCCCACCAGGTTCTGGGGCAGGCCCCAGGTCCACTGGCAGAGGATGTAGAGCAGCTTTTTCATGGCAGAAGCCCGGCGCAGGACCGCAGCCGCGCTCCGACGTCACGGCAGAGCGTGCCGCCGAAACGACGGAGGAAGGATCGGTTCATCTGCGCTCATTCCTTTCTGTGGAGCGATCCGCCGTCATGCGGCGGGGACCAGGATGGGATAGGCCTTGTAGAGGAAGGTCACCACCTGGGCGCGGGTGCAGGTGCTGGCGGGCCCGAAGGTATCGGGCGTCATGCCGCTGGTGACGCGGTTCTCCGCGGCCCAGAGCACTGCCCTGTAGAAGTAATCGTTCTCTGAGACGTCTGTGAAGGGGCAATCTGTCCGGATGGGATCCGGTTTTCCGGCAGCGGCCCAGAGGAAGGTCACCACCTGCGCTCTGGTGCAGCTGCTGCCCACGCCGAAGCAGTCGGGGGTCACGCCCGCGGTGATGTTCCTGCTCCTTGCCCAAAGCACGGGGAGCATGAACCACGCGCCGTCGTAGACGTCCTGGAAGGGATTCTCCAGGCTGGGGGGCGCTTCCTTGCCGAAGGTGGCCCAGAGGAAGGTCACCACCTGCTCCCGGGTGCAGGGATTCTGCGGGGCAAAATGGGTGGCGTCAATGCCGCTGGTCACATTGTGCTCCACCGCCCAAACCACGGGATTGGCGAACCACTCGTCATCCGGCACGTCCACAAAACCGGATTTGCTGCGTACCCTGGTCTGGAAGCGCTTGGTGCACAGGGTGTTGCCCGCCGCGTCCAGAGCGCTTACCGTGATGGTGATGTCCCTGCCGCCGTATTTGGAGAAATCCACATTCACCCGGTAGGGGGCGACGTCGGAGCTTCCCACTTCGGTACCGTTGATCTCATAGCGGACGGTGGCGACCTCGTTGTTTTTCCCGTAGCGCGCATAGGTGCAGAGCTCCTGCGCCTGCCCCTGCAGCTCGTCAGAGGGTAAAATGGTCTCAAAGGGAACGTAACAGCTGTTGGCGCTGTCGGTGCAGGAGGACAGGAACTGCTCGTCCGCGATGCCCGCGTTGTAGGCCTCGACCAGGGCCTGGCGGTCGCTGAGGACGTAGCGCTCATACCGTTCCGCCTCGTCTGTGCGGTTCAGGTTGAAGTAGACGGCGTATTTCAGATTCGGGTATCGCATGGGGAGATAGGTGTAGAACTCGCGGAGCTGGGAGGCGGCCATTTCCGTGGTGTCGATATTGTCCTTGAGGTTGATGTAGGAGGCGGCGCCCTCCGCGATCAGCAGCGGCTTTTTGTAGCCGTAGTGATTGTAGAGGAAGTCGATCTGCTGGGCCCAGCGGGTGGTTTTGACGCCATCGCCGAAGATGTCGTAGCCATAGCTCTTTTCCGAGTCTGTGTAGTAGTAGCCGGTGTAATAGCTGGAAACGCCCACATAGTCCACATAATCGTCTCCGGGGTAGTAGCTGTCAACGGTGGTCATGGGCCAGAAGTTCGGCGCCCAGATCATGGGCACGCCGGGGGCGTATTGACGGATGATCTGAGCGAAACGGATGTACTCCGTCCGATAGACCTCGGGGGCCACGTACCAGGGCGTGGAGACCTCGTTCATCTCGTTGGCATAGCGGATCATGATCCGCCATCCGCTGTTGACAAGCCCGGCCAGCTCCTGGGCAAAGGAGATAACGTCGTCGTCCGTCACGTAGGAGAAGCCGTTCAGGGGCTCTACCGCAAGCTCGATGACCGCGTCCGAGGGGATCCAGCTGAGCCGTTCCCGCAGGGATGAAGCGCCCCAGTGGAAATAGACAAGGCGCATCCCGGCGGTTTTTGCGGAGACGGCGGGGTAGCTATCGTTGGGGCCGAAGGTTTCGGAGGTGTAGCCCAGGACGATGCCGCGCTCCGGCTCATAGGCGACGTTGTGGGTCTGCTCCCGGGAGAGGCTGAGATCGTCCGTGTGCAGATACAGGGAGAGCTCGGTGCGGCAGGCCTTTGCGAATTCATACAGGGCCAGCTTGCTCTCCGCGTAGCCGGCCAGACCCCAATAATAGGAGGATCTGCTGTAGGCCGCGGCGGCTAAGTCATAGCTTCCCGTCCGGGCGTAGCAGTCGCCCAGCTTGCTGAGGGCGAGAGCGGCGTTGGTGTGATTGTGGTTCTGAGAGTCCTCCCGGGTAAAGTCGGGGACAGCCCGGACAAGAAGGGGAATGGCCTCGGCATAGGCGCCGTCGTTGTACAGCTGGACGGCCTGCCCCCAGACCTGCCAGAATTCGTTGGGGCCGATGGGCTGCGCGGCTTCCATCTGCATGACGGCGTAATCCATGCTCTGCGGGTCGATGTCCAGCACGCTGCCGTTGAAGGTGCAATAGCCGCCCATCCCGGTCACCAGCTCCCTCGCGGGGGCGTAGAGGACGCCGGAGCCCGCCGCAACGGGGACGGGGAGCGCCAGCTTGCTGCCGTTGACGATCATGGAGGCTTCCCCGGCGCTGAGCCGAAGCTCCTTGGTGCCCTGCTGCAGCAGAAGCTCGCCGGTGGCGCTGTCTTCCGTGACCACGGCGCCCATAGCCTCCGCAGTGCGGTTCACCGGGAGAAAGAGGGTGCCGTCCGCCAGATAGGGGAAGCCGGAGGCGGCGTCATAGGCGATGGGACTGCCCAGGATCGTGACCGTGAGCCCCTCCGCGGAGGCACAGGGCACGCAGAGCGGAACCAACATTACGGCAATGAGAAGAATGCAAAGAATTCGTTTCATGTTACTGTACCTCCTGATCCAATCAAAAATGGTGTGGGTGGGAACGCGCTGCTACAGCAGATGGGCGCGGAGCTCCTCTGCGCTGCGAGGGCTCAGATAAGCGGGGGGAATATCCAGAATGGTCTTGCAGCCGCTCATGCCCTCCCGGTGCATCCGGTGGACGGCCCGGGCGCAGGCAGCCAGGACGGAGCCTGTGAACTCGGGGTTGGAATCCAGCTGCAGGCTGTATTCGATGGAATGTCTGTGTTCGTTCTGCCAGCCGGTCACGCCGCTGCGAAGCACAGTGCCCCCGTGGGGCAGCCCCGCGTGATCCCGGGCCAGCTCCTCCCGGGTGATAAAGGTGACCGTGGTGTCGTATTCGTCAAAGTAGTAGGGCATGGTCTTGATCTCCCGCTCGATGCGGGCCTTGTCCGCACCCTCGGCGGCAACTACATAGCATTCACGCAGATGCTTGTCCCGGGGGCAGAGCTTCACGCCCTCGCCCCGGCGGACAGCCTCCATCGCCGCAGGGATGGGCACCGTATACTGCCGGGCGTCCAGCACGCCGTCAATGCGGCGGATCGCGTCGGAGTGACCCTGGCTGACGCCCCGGCCCCAGAAGGTCTCGTCCCTGCCCTCCGGCAGGATGCAGTTGGCGTAGAGCCGGGCCAGGGAGAACATACCGGGGTCCCAGCCGCAGGAGATCAGCCCCAGCGTCCCGGCGGCCCCGGCCGCAGCGTCCACAGCGGAAAAATGGGCGGGGATCTTCGCGTGGGTGTCGAAGCTGTCCACAATGTTGAACATCGCGGCATATTGCGGCGCCTGCACAGGCAGGTCGGTGGCGCTGCCGCCGCAGAGCAGCAGAACGTCAACGGCATCCCGGAGCTCCGGGGCCTTTTCCATGGCATAGACGGGCACGCCGGGGGTGCGGAGCGTCAGGGAAGCGGGATCCCGCCGGGTCAGCACGGCCACCAGCTCCTGATCGTCGTTGCGGGCGATGGCGGCCTCTGCGCCCCTGCCCAGGTTTCCATAGCCGAGAATGGCAATACGGGTCTTCATGTACTTGTTCCTCCTCCGAAAACTGCACAGGGCGGCCTGTGCCCAGACCGCCCTACGGATTACTGTAAAATCTCGTCTAAAACGCGCTGCATATCGTAGAGCCCCGGCTCCATGCCGGTGATCCACTTGGCGGCCGTCAGCGCACCCTCGGCAAACAGGGCCCGATCGTGGGCCTCGTGCCGCAGGGTGAGGGTCTGGGTGTCGGTGCAGATATGGATCTCGTGGACGCCCACCACGTTGCCCATTCGCAGGGAATGGATGTCGATGTCGGCGGGCTCCCGTTTTCCGTTCTCATGCCGGCCAATGACCAGACGGCTGCCGGGGCGCTCCCCCTGCACAGCCTTGGCCAGGGTCAGAGCCGTGCCGCTGGGTACATCCTGTTTCCGGTTGTGATGGATCTCCACGATCTCGATGTCCGCCTCCGGGAAGACACGGGCAGCCTGCCGGGCCAGGGTGCACAGCACCACGATCCCCAGGGAAAAGTTGCTGGCCTGCAGCACCGGGACGGCCTTTGCGGCGGCCCGGATGGCGTCCGCCTCCTCCGGAGTCTGGCCGGTGGTGGCGATCACCAGGGGCAGCTTCCGGGCAACGGCATAGTCCGTCAGAGCCACAGTCTGGCTGTGGTGGGAAAAATCCACGATGCAGTCGGCGGGGCCGTTGTAGTCGACCAGGGCGGTGTAGACCTCCCCCGGCTGCCCCATGGCGTCCACCGGGATCAGCGTCCCGTCGGGGCACTTCTCCCGGAAGGTCTTTTCAAAAACCTGTCCCATGCGCCCGCAGGCGCCGTTCAAAACGCAATCCATCTTAAATCAGCCCCATCTCTTCCATGACGCCGAACAGCTTCCCCCGCTGGGGCTCCTCCATGGGAGTCAGCGGCAGGCGCAGCCGATCCTCGATGCGGCCCATACGGGCCAGGGCGGCCTTCACGGGAATGGGATTGGTCTGGTAGAACAGCGCCTGCATCAGAGGCAGCAGCTCCAGCTGGATGTCCGCCGCGCCGGCAAGGTCGCCGGCGAAGAATTTCTCGCACAGCGCCACGGTCTGGGCGGGCACTACGTTGGCCGCCACGGAGATCAGGCCCTTGCCGCCCATGGCCAGCAGGGGCAGCGTCTGGTCGTCGTTGCCGGAGTAGATGTCCAGCTTGCCCCGGACCCGGCGGAAGGTCTCCATGATCTTGGGCAGGCGGCCGCTGGCCTCCTTGATGCCCACAATGTTGGGATGGTCGCCGAGGACGTCAAAGGTCTCGGGCTCGATGGCAGTCCCGGTGCGGGAGGGGACGTTATAGAGGATCACCGGTGCGGTGGCCGCGTCCGCGATGGCGGTAAAGCTGGCGATCAGACCGGATTGGGTGGGCCGGTTGTAGTAGGGCGTCACGCAGAGCACCGCGTCAGCGCCGATGGCGCAGGCAAATTGGGTCATCATGATCGCGTGGGCGGTATCGTTGGAGCCGGTGCCCGCGATGATGGGGACGCGGTGCTTCGAGCGCTCAATGGCATATTCCAGCACCTTGCAGTGCTCATTGTCGGTGAGGGTGGGAGCTTCGCCCGTGGTGGCACAGACCACCAGCGCCTTGACGCCGGAGGCGACCTGCCAGTCGATCAGATTGCCCAGCGCTTCATAGTCCACGCCGTCCTCTTTCATCGGGGTGACCAGCGCGGTGGCCGTGCCGGTAAAGATATGCTTCTTTTCCATAACCTTTCTCCTTTGTGAGATATGGTTCGTCTCTTCTGCTCATTATATCACATCGGCCTCTGTTTCGCAAGTGCTTGAAACCGTTTTTTGCTGCTTGGGCAGACGGATGGTCAGCACGATCTCCGTTGCCGTTTCCTCCCGGGTGGTTCCCGCGGGGAAGCCTGCCTGCTTCAGCGTTTCCAGGTGCCGATCCACAGAGTTGAGAAACAGCCGCAGATCCCGGACGAGCAGCTTCCGCCTGGGCTTCGGTTTCGGCTGCTTGGTCAGCATGGCCTCCACCAGCGCCTCCGTCTTGGCCACGTTCAGGTCGCCCCGGACAATGACCCCGATGGCCTCCAGCCGCTGATCCTCCTCCGGCAGCCGAAGCAGGGCCCGGGCGTGGCGCTCCGACAGGCCGTGATCCCGGAGGGCGGCCCGGACGGCAGGGGAGTGCTTGAGCAGGCGGAGCTTGTTGGCCACGGCGGAGGGGCTGATCCCCAGCCGCGTGGCCGCCTGCTCCTGGCTCAGGGCATAGAGCTTCATGAGCCGGGCGATCCCCTCCGCCTGCTCCCAGCAGTCCAGATCCCGCCGCTGGAGATTCTCCACCAGGGCGGCCAGGCCGCTCTGCTCCTCGGTGAGGGACAGCAGCAGGCAGGGCACCTCCGTCATCCCCAGCATCCTGGCGGCCCGCAGCCGCCGTTCCCCGGCCACCAGCTCGTAGAGCGCGCCCTGCCTGCGGACGGTCAGGGGCTGGAGCATCCCATGCCTTGCGATCGAGGCCGCCAGCTCCTCCAGCCCGGCCCGGTCAAAGCAGCGCCGGGGCTGCCCCGGGTTGGGGCGGATCTGCTCCGGGGACAGCAGAAGCAGTCTGCCGGCGCCCATATCCGACTTGTTTTTTGCTTTTTGCATAATCATCCTCCGCTTTCATCTTTTGCATTCTGCATCCATTCTAATGCCGCTGTTTGCAAAAATCCCGCGAAGAGGCCGAAATCCAAAAAGTTTTTCCGGATAAATCCGGGACAATTTATTGACATATTTATGAAATTGTAGTATGATGAATCCGGCGGCAGATGCCGCTGTCAGAAATTTGAGATCGGAGGAAAGATTATGTTCTGTGACAACTGCGGCACCCGCGTGGAAGACGGCCAGCCCTTCTGCCCCAACTGCGGCAAGCGTATGGGCGGCGGCGCGTCGAACGCTCCCGCATCGGCTCCTCGTCCTGCTTACGGCAATTCCCGTCCTGTGAGATCTGCTTCCGGCGGCCTGCTGGGGAAGTTTAACGATCTGCAGGGGCTGGAGAAGATCTTCTACCCCATCGTCGGCGGCCTGCTGGTATTGAATTTCATCCTGCTCCTGCTGCCGATCTACTCCGCCTACAGCACTTCCGTTGCGATGTCCCGCGGCTATCCCTTCTGGACTGCGCTGATCACCGTTCTGCTCACCCTGTGCATCACCTTCTTTGTGCAGGACTACTTCGATAAGTTCACCTTCAAGTGGCTCTGGTTCTTTGTGGCCGGCGCTATGGCGCTGATCCTCATCCTCTTCATCATCCTCTGGATCGACTCTGAGGTGAAGCTCTCCGTCGCCGGTTGGTTCTTCTTCATTTTCCAGCTTGGCCTCACCGGCTGCTCCATCATGCTGCTGATCGAGAAGATGAAGAAATAAGCGTTTTCCGGATGAAAACGAAGGAAAGCAGGGAGCCCTACGCTCCCTGCTTTTTCCGTACCCGGAGACGATGAGAACAGAATCGGGCAGACAGGAAAGCCTGAAAACAGCAAAAAAGAAAAAATCCTGAAAAAAGTCAAAATATTTCTTGACTTTTTCTGAAATGTGCATATAATAATAATGCGTTCGCGAAATGGTCAGAGCAGAGCGCACGATAGCGGGTTTGTGTAATGGTAGCACACCGGACTCTGACTCCGTTTGTGAGGGTTCGAATCCTTCACCCGCTGCCAAGAAATCGAGTCAAAATCTTCGGATTTTGGCTCTTTTTCTTTGCTTTTCGACGCTTTTCAGTGTACTTTTCTGTCGAAATATGCTTTTCCGGATTCCGGCGAAAAAGTTTGGCCTTTAGTTTGCCCTTTACCCACTGTATTCATCGAAAATATACGCTGAATTTCTGAGCCTGTATCAAGCATTTTTGCTCGTCAGCCATCAAAAAAGTTTTCCCTTATTCGCATTATTCAATTTGCTGATTTACGCTCAAGCAGACCTTACGCTGTGAATAAAACGCTCCATCCGGTTGGCGCTTTCCTCCTTCATCTGGTCGGTGACGTGGCCGTAGACATCCAGCGTAAAGGCTGCCGTGGCGTGTCCCAGGTTGCCTTGAACCGTCTTGACGTCGTCTCCGGCCTGTAATGCTGCGACAGCATAGGAGTGGCGCATATCATGGAAGCGAACCTCCGGGGCGCCAATCCTGGCCACAATCTCCTTGAAGTGATTGTAGACCGTGTTCGGATTCAGATACTCGCCAAGCTCATGGGTGAACACGAGATTCATGGGATTCTGAAAACACTCACCGTGCTGAAGCTGCCAGGACTGCTGCTGCTTCTTGACGCGGTACAGGACGTTCATGACCTCTTTCGCCGGCTTCAGCTTTCTGGCCTTTCCGTTCTTCGTCGTGACAAGCTTGCACCTACCGTCCCCCTCCCGGGGGCGCTGGAGCTGCTTATCGATTAAGAGCGTGCCGCGGGAAAAATCTACCGCGTCCCAGGTCAGGCCGAGGACCTCTCCCTTGCGCAAGCCGGTAAACAACGTCACAAAAAACAGGTGTTCGTACTCGTCGCCTTTGATCTCTTCTAAGAAGTCGGAAATCATGTACTGGTCCATAGGATGCATCTCCTTTTTCTCAACTCGCGGACGCACAGAGGAATCTGCGGGATTCGTTGCGATATAACCATTGAGCACTGCCTGTTTTAGCGCCGCATGCAGGACTCCGTGGAAGTTCTTGATCGTTTTGGCGGAATGGGTTTCGGTCTTGCTGTTATAGAAACTCTGAATTGTGTGAGGATTCAGAGAATCCAGCCGAATGGCACCCATAGCAGGCTTGATATGGTTTTTGATGGCTGTCTTGTAGGTGTAAGCCGTAGATTCCTTAACACCTACGAGATAATCCTTTACCCAGATATCCAGCCATTCGCCAAGCGTCATCTTACAGGGGTCAAGGTAAGTCTTTTTATCGACGCTGGCGGTTGCTTCACGAAGCTTCTGCGCAACCTCTTTCTTGGACTTTCCGTAAATTGTGCGTTGGATCTGCTTCCCGGTACCGGGATCGTACCCGGTCGTAAAACGGCCTTCCCAGTAAGCGTACTTCTTTCCTTTTTGCGTTAACGTTTTTTGCCGGATTGAGCCGGTTCCGGCTACCGTTCTATGCGTTTTGCTGTCTGGCATGACTGCCTCCTTTCCAGCCACACAGCAGATGTTGTCTCTACTATATTATACCGATGATGTGGCTGATTTACAACTTATTCCGACGTTTTTCGCAGATAATCCTCGAGAGCATCCCTAGGAATCCGATAGGAACGTCCGACCCGGACACTGTAAATCTTCCCGGTTCGCACAAGCCTGTAGGCCGTGTTTCTTCCAATACAGAGAATCTGCATCAGATCCTCCACCTTGAGCACAAGGGGGAGGTCTTTTGCTTTATTACATGGTTTAGGCATATAACCTCCAAAAATGTATTTTTGCGGGGGAAAGCCTGACGCCTGGCGAATGGACACATAGAAATCTCATCTCCCCGTCTCTCCGACCGGGCCGCGTTGGGCGGAAGTATCATTGTACCCCCGGAAGCGTCGTCGCGTTGTGTGGGTGCCGCCCGCACATGAGTGCTCTTGCTCCTGTCGACAACAGGAGAGATAGCCGCTCGGCTTCCGGGGAAAGATCAGGCACGATACAATTGTCAAGCTACAGTCGCATGGGGTGCGTTCACTGATAACTACGAGAAGCTGACAGCCAAATATTTCAGGATAAGCTAATTTTTCATCATTTAGAGAATAAATTTTGAAATATTCAAGGCGATATGTATCAGTAAGTATTGCCGAAGATCTTCATCGAGTTCACCATACTGCATGGAGAACTTATTAATCAGCGGCATATAAAGCTGGAGAATTGATTCCAAATCCTCGTGTTTTCCCGCAACAGCACCTTCTAAGACTTTTCGGAATTCCTCATTTGAAATCTTCATTGTGATCCTCCTCAGATAATAGCTTCCTTAGTTTCTGAATAGCCCGATATTTCTGCAATCTGACATAATCCGTGCTGCAACAAAGAATCCGGGCAATTTCCTCTGGTTTCTTTTCTTCGACGAACAGCATGGTAAGAATCTGCTGCCGATGCAGGGGTAAAGAAAAGAACGCCCTGGCAAGGCGTTCCTCCTCAAACTGAAATGCAGACTCCAAAACGGCATACTTGTCCTGAACCGCAAGGTCGGTCTCATTCACTTCATCTAACGATACAGTTTTCACCTCTCTTTCTTTGCTCCGGAAATAATCAATCCTGGCTCGCCGCAGTAATGTGGTAAGCCAGGATGTGAATTCGGCTCGAATCTTTTCGTTGGGATCAATATTCGATTTGAACATGCGCATACCTCCTGCGGGGCATGCGCCACCGGGAGCAAGTGAGAATCACATACCCCGGCTATTATTTTAATGCTATTGTCTTATTGCTCAAGCAAAAGTGATAAACGAACTCAGTTATAATCTCCCAATTGGATAACAAATAAAACTAATATTATGCAACATTTTAAGCTAAGATACGCAGTTTTCATTTATCGGTCTCTGGCGATTATAATGCTCTATCCACTTATACTTTAGGAGCGATCACGAATGGGACAACAGATCATAATTATAATCCTATTATCAAAACGCATGAAAACTGTCATCGAATCTCGACTTTTGTGTGTTTTATGTGTTTTTTGAAAAAGATCTCACTTTAGTAATGATTCTTGTTGCAAAACAACATAAAAAAACCTCTATAAAGATGTGGGAATTCATCGGTCAATTCCCCTGCGAGAAGAATGGATGCATAGAATATCAAAGCATTCTTTGTATCCCCAAAAACACATCTGTACTATTATGAAAGGAGCTTATTGACCCATGAAAAAGCGAATGATCTCAATTGCACTGGTACTGGCCTTGCTTGTTCAGATTCTTCCGACCTATGTTTTCGCGGAAGACGATGCAAGCGACAATCCTCTCGTTGAAGCAGTTGAACCTGGCGTGCAGGAGCCTGGACTGGTCGTCCTCGGTGAAATGACGGATCGGCGCGGCGAAAGTGAAAAGCACTTTCGTATGAACGATGGCAGCTTTACAGCGGTAGACTACGGTGCTCCTGTTCATTTCACCGAAGACGACGGAGAAACTTGGAATGACATCGACAACACGCTGGTGCTGTCTCGCGACGATGATGAGCTTTACACTGCCGAAAACGGTGATTCTGTGCGCGGCTTTGCGTCAAATCTCCAGGACGGCCGGATATTTACCGTTGCCAACGGTAACTACAGCATTCAAATGGGGCTGGCCTCTGACACGGATAACGCGGATGGTGAAAATCGAAACGTTTCTGCTTCCGCAGAAATCAGCTATCCGGACGAAAAAAACCGCGGGAATGAAGAAATGCCTTTTGCTGAACAGGTTACGCCGGAAAAGCTCCGGGCGGATGTACTCTATCGGAACGTCTACGACGGGGTGGATCTGAGTTATACGCTCTACAGCTACAACATCAAAGAAACCATTGTGCTCAACCAGCCCCGCAGCAGCTACAGCTTTCCCTTCACGCTGGACGCTGAGGGCTTGACGCCTGTCCTGCTTGAAGATAGTTCCATTGAACTGCGAACCGCGGATGGAGAAGTGATTTATCTGATCCCAGCGCCATTCATGACCGACGCCGCCGGAGCGGAGTCTGATGCGGTATCCTACGCGCTGGAGGAAGCAGATTCCGGTTCCTGGGCATTGACTGTCATTGCAGATTCGGAATGGATTAACGACGAGGCCAGATCCTTCCCGGTGGCAATTGACCCGACAATCATAGACAAGGTTACCTGGTCAGCCCAGGGAATCGGAGTTACATATGTTGTCTCCGGAGAACCAAGCACGAAACATACGCATCATCAGAGCTTGTGGTTCGGATATACTCCGTACGCAGGCCTGTATGAGCATCAGATTTATGTTGGATGGGACGCATTGCCTACAGTTCCTTTCGGCAGCGAAGTGATCAACGCTCGATTATATATGGGGCAGTTGGATTATCAAGCAGTAGGTCCATCTTCTATGATCGGCGAGATTCATGCAGTCAGCAGTTCTCGTCCGAATGACTACTCAACGAATTACAATTGGATCTGTGACCTTGATTGGAATCATAAACCAACGCTTGACAATACCGTTATAGATTATACCGTAATGGACAGCACGACAGTGTCGCGCTACATTCCATGGGATATAACTGAACTTGTTAAAGCATGGTATGTACAAGGAAACACACAGACAAGGGCAGCCGGAATTAAGCTATTTAATGTCTCTTCTTATAGCAGCTCATATTATGCAACAGCAAAATTCCACGGCTATGGTTCCTCGACCGGCCCACTGTTTGTAGTAACCTATCGCGATCTAACGGGCATTGAGCCATACTATACGTATCAGTCGCTCGGTGCTGACCGGGCCGGCTCTGCCTATATCTCTGACTATACCGGCGCGCTGACAACGGTAACCCCGCTGGTATCCTATGCCTCAACGGTTAATCCATTTAGCTTGAACTTGATCTATAACAGCTCTTACTTTGCAGAAAGTGACTCCTTGTATGATACTCCTCAGCAAATGGGCTACGGCTTTTTCATGGGGAGCGGAACCCGATTAAACCTGATGCAAAAGGTTCAATATGTGGATCTGCAGTATGAATTAGATGGGAACGAAACAAAACGGTATATCAAGTATACGGATGGGGACGGCACTGCACACTATTTTGCTCCTGATGAAGAGAAGCAGAACAATGAACCGCAAGGATCGCCAACCTACTATTATGATGAAGACGGGCTTGGGTTAAAGATCAAGGAGTACGCAACAGATTACTTCCAAATGGAAGATGATCGGGGAAACCGAATGTTCTTCATTTGTGGCTATTTGACGATTTTAATCGATGCAAACGGAAACCGCTATGACATTTTCTTCCGCCATAGCGATGGAACCATGGGATCATCCGGTTATCCCACGTATTCCGGAGATCGGATTGACCATGTCGAGCAGACTAACATCGGAGAATCGGACAGTATTCAGGTTGCTTCCTTCCAATATGAAGTTGTCAATGGGCAAAAAGTGCTTCGCAGTATCACCGACGCTTCCGGCAGCATATATCAGTTTAACTATAGTGGAAATCGTCTACAGGCGATTAAGAGAAAGCTGTTTGATGAAAGTAATTACAAGGATTACGTTGAATACGCTTACAGCGGCAACGGTTTCCGAATGACAAAGCTGACGGATTGCATCAGTGATTTCAGTATCAACCTTTCCTATTTGAACGGCAGAGCAGCAAGCTTTTGGGAGTCTGTTAATTCCGGCAACCAGGTTGTTACCGGTGCAGGTGCGACGATCTCTCGACTTCCGGGTGAACGCACTGTTTACACAGATTGGGGAAATGACCGCAGTTATCAGACCAACGACGATATTCTTACGTCTTATCTCTTTGACCATGCAGCCCGGACTGTAAACGCATTTACCACAGATAAAGACGGCAAGATCCTTGGCGCTTCCAACGCAGTACACAGCGGTACCGGCGATACGGACAAGAAAAACAACAGGACGCTTCGCAGTGCAGGGATCGGAACTGCCGGAATGTCTCTTGTGCGAAACGGAGGCTTTGAGCTTACCGAAACTGCCACTGCATGGACTCCAATTATTCCTTCTGGCTCCGGCAACAGCGCCCTTGTCAAAAGCGGCGAGTTAGCGCGCACAGGCAGCAAGGCATTCAAAACCATCGTAACCGGCTCAGCTTCCCAGCCTACCGGCTGCAGCAAATCTCTTGGGTATTTGACAGCAAACAAAACCTACACGCTTTCTGTTTACGTCAACACTTCACAGGCCACGGCAATCAACAGTCAGGGAATCTATTTGAAGGTAGTTGATCCTTGGAACTGCACCTGGATCAGTACGCATTTGAACTATAAGACAGACTCAGCAATAGACGACGGGTGGGTCAGACTCGTTTTTCCCTTTACAACTGAAAGGAATGGCAATCACACAGTTTATCTTTACAACGCCGATATGACGGGCTCCGTCTATTTTGATGATTTCCAAATTGAAGAGGCATCCGGCCCGTCCAACGTCAATCTTTTGGATAACGGCGGCTTGTTGAGTTCTTCAAGCGGTTGGTTGAATGAAAGCAACGGTACCGCGACTTCTGAAACCCCGTCTGGCGGTGCGATTGAAGGCACAACAGCTCTGAAAATTGTCGGCAGTCCCAATACGAACAAATATATCCATCAGACTGTTTCCGTCAATCAGCCCGTAAGCCAGACTTACGTTCTTTCCGGCTGGGCTAAGGCCAATGCGGTACCGGATAACGTAAGCGCAGAAAACACAGCACCGGAGAATGACACCAATAAGCAGTTTGGTTTGCGTGCAGTTTTGACCTATAGCGACAATTCAACAGAAGCGCACTATGTGCCATTTAATCCCGACGTCACCGACTGGCAGTTTACATCCCTTGCGATTGTGCCGAAGAAGACCAGCGGAACCGTTTCCACGATCAAAGTGATTTGTGCCTATGAGAAAAACGCAAATACCGCCTGGTTTGACAACCTTTCTCTGGTAAAAGAGGTTGCGCAGACAATGACCTATGACGATGACGGAAATCTCATTTGCGTGAATTCCACTGGCACCACGCCAGAATCCGCAGCTTACAGCAACGGCAACCTGACGCAGATGAATACCGGAAGCAGTGGAACCTACAACTATAGTTATGACAATAAACATAATCTGACACAGGCATCAAATCAAGTGGTGAAGGAGGACTACACCTACGACAGCAAGGGTAACATGGTCGCTTCTGC
This sequence comes from Oscillospiraceae bacterium, assembly GCA_016292255.1. Taxonomy (GTDB): domain Bacteria; phylum Bacillota; class Clostridia; order Oscillospirales; family Oscillospiraceae; genus JAFRPC01. The sequence continues at coordinate 1,812 of JAEEZZ010000150.1, read as the reverse complement.
TCTGACAAAGGCGGATGGCACGCCATCTCCAACTAAAACAATTAACAGCAGCAGATCATATACCAACGGAGGAAACCTGTTACAGTCTCAGACAAATGCCAACGGGTATTCCACAAGCTTCGCCTATAACGCAAGCTTGAATATCATGGTTGGCGTCGCATCTTCGAGCACCAATGCCAAGGGAACAAGCGTTACAACCAGCCTTCTGAGCGACGGCAGAATCTCCGGCTCCTGGATCAGCTCTTACGTTGGCGTTTTCAGAACTTATGACGCGAAAAACCAATTGACAACATTGAACCGCGGGGGATATAATGTTACCGGGAACGATCCGACGCCGCATAACCAATATTACAATTTCAGTTACGATACGTTTGGAAACACAACAAGCATCAGCGTCGGCAGCACTGCGCCGTACAGCCTCGGAACCTATACTTACGCGGCGAATGACGGCTTGCTGACCGGTATGTCTTACGGCAACGGAGCTACGGTCAGTTACACCTATGACAATTACGGACGCAAAACGCAGACCACGAGCTCCGACGGCGATTCCTATCGATACAGGTATACCGGCGACGGGCAGCTCTGGCAGATGAAGGATAACGCAGGGAATTTGCTCTATCAATACACCTACGATACCCTCGGACGCCTGATCGGAAGCTCCATGCATTCAGGCAGTACCCTGACACTTCGGACGCAGCACCAGTATGACAACGCCAATCGGCTGGCCCGGCAGGTATGGGCGCTGAGCGGTAAGACCTATCAAGAGGGCTACGCCTACGACAGCCACGGCAGGCTCACGCAAAAGCAGCTCACGCTGCCGGGCAACACCTCCGCGAATATCTTTCTGAACTACGATGAGTTGAGCCGTCTGTCCGCGGTCACTTCTCCGGTCTATGATATCTACTACAACTATCTCGCAGCGCAAAACGGAACCGGAACAACAAACGCCGTACACCAGTTCAGCATAAACCCCAGAACGACGAACGCCAACCGATACAAGCAGCTGTTCTTCCGCTATTCCTATGACGAGCTGGGCAATATCGCCAGCGCCGAAACCATTACGCAAAACAGCACGCTTTCAGACGCTGTATATTACAGCTACGACAATCAGAGTCAGCTCACCTCCGCCGCCAGCAGCGCCAACGGAACCTGGTATTATCAGTATGACGCCTACGGAAACATCCGCAACACGTATCACGGGACAGACTATATCAGCTATACCTATGGGAATTCCAACTGGCTGGATCTGCTGACGGCTGTCAGCGGCACCAAAAACGGCGTGAGCTTCTCCGGCTCTTACAGCTACGATGGCGCGGGCAATCCCACCAGCTTCTACAACATTGGGGACGGAACAAGCTGGACGATGACCTGGAGAAATGGCCGGGAGCTGGCAACGGCCGTCAACGGAACCCATAGCGTCAGCTATGACTACGACGTCAACGGTCTGCGAACCTACAAGATCGTGGACGGCGTCCGGCACGACTATATCTATGCCTCCGGCCAGCTGCTCCGGGAGAGCTACACCCAGAGCGGTACCGCCTACACGCTGGATTTCGTCTACGATCACAGCGGCAGGCCCTATATGCTCAATCTGACCACGACGGTTTCCGGAGCAAGCACAACGACGCCGTACTACTATCTGCTGAACCTTCAGGGCGACGTGGTGGAAATCGTTAATGCCTCCGAAGTCCCGGTTGCCGACTACAGCTATGACGCCTACGGCAATATTCTGTCCGCCACCGGCAGCCTGGCAAGCGTCAACCCCCTGCGCTACCGCGGCTACTACTATGACACGGAGACGGGCTTCTATTA
>JAEEZZ010000149.1 GCA_016292255.1 Oscillospiraceae bacterium | reverse complement strand
TGACCGGGTTATTTCCAGACTGTACGAGGACAATATCCTGGGGAAGATTTCGGACGAACGCTTTTCCAAGATGTCTGCGACTTACGAGGCGGAGCAAAAGACTCTGGATGCGGAGGTCTCCATGATTGAGCAGAAGCTCCGGGACGCAGATAAGGCAAGCGTTGATCTGCGGATGCTGCTGAAAGGCCTCCGGGAGTTCACAGAGATGAAGAAACTGACGCCTGAGCTGGTCAACACCCTGATCCAGCGCATCGAGGTCCACAACAGCGACCGCTCCGGCGGAAAGCTCCGGGTGAAGGTCGATATCTACTTTACCGCCGCAGGCATGATCGACCTGCCGACAGAAAAAGAGCTGGAAAAGCTGATGCTCGAATACCAAAAGGACCATCCCAAAGCCAGCGCATATTAGGAATTCCGAATAACAAATCCATCGTATAGCAAAACCAATGATAACGCATCGAAAAAGAAACAGTGCAGCCCCCCAAAAGGGGCTGCACCATTCCCACAAGGAAATACATCCTTATGCGCCTCTGGCTTGACGCCTGCGGTTTTTTTGGTTATTCAGCGATCAGCCGATGGTGGTGTAGTAGGTGGTGGAGCTGCCGCCGGTGGTGGTCAGCTTCCAGAGGTACAGGCCGGTGGGCACAGAGGAGCTCACCATGAAGTAGTTGCTGGAAGCGAAGGCCAGGTAGGGATAGCGGCTGCTGGCGCTGTTGGAGACAGTGGCGTTGCCGCTGCTGATGGACAGGTTCCACTGGCAGTAGCTGGAGGAGTAGCTGGAGCGGCTGTACAGGTAGGAGTTGTAGCTGCCCAGATAGGTGCCGGTGGACTTGTTGCGGATGGTGTACTTAGAGCCGGTGGAGGCGATCTCGAACACGTAGGCGTCGGAGACACCGGTGAGCCGGCCGTCGGCATAGGTCATGCCGGTGTTGCTGTACAGGACAGCGCCGCCAGCAGAAGCGGACTCATACTTGGTGTTGCCGGACAGGCCCTTCAGCATATAGAGGCTGCTGGTGTTGGTGCCGTAGCTGATGACGTAGCTGCCGGTCCAGTCAGCGGGAGCAGACTCCAGGAGCTCATAAGCCGTACCGCTGCCGCCGGAGGTGGAGGTGTAGGAGTACAGGGCGTAGAGCGTGACGTTGCTGTTGACGGTGACGTTGCCGGTGTAGGTGGTGGGCTGAGTGGTGGCGTTGCTCACAGTGGAGGTGACCCAACCCAGGAAGGTGTAGCCGGAGGGAGCCGCTGCAGTGGGCAGGGTGATGGTGCCGCCCGCGGTCACGGTCTGGCTGGCGGGAGCGCTGATGCCGCTGGGCACGGAGAAGTTCACCGTGTAGGTGGTCTCAGGCTCGGGATTGGTGGCGCTGGGGCTGGTGGTGTAGTAGGTGGTGCCGCCGTTGGTCTGCTTCCACAGACGCAGGACGTTGGCATTGGAGGAAGAGGCAGACCAGAAGTACTTGCTGCTGGTGTTGAAGCCGAAGTAGGGGTAGCTGCCGTTGGCGTAGTTCTTCAGCTGGGCAGCGCCGCTGGAGTTGACAGCGGGAGTCCATCTGCAGTAGGAGGAGTTGTAGGAGGTGTAGGCCGCCAGGTAGGAGCTGGAGTTCATGCCCATGTAGGCGCCGGTGTTGGCACTCTGCAGGGTGTAGTAGCTGCCGGTGGCGGACAGGGTGAAGACGTAAGCGTTGGAAACGTTGGTCAGAGCGTTGTTGGACAGGCTCATGCCGGTGCTGGAGTAAGCAGTGGCATTGGAGCTGTTCTCGATCTCAGCGCCGTTGGAGCTGGGAGTCACGCCCGTCAGCACGTACATGCTGGTGGAGTTGCCGTTGGTGACAACGTAGTTGCCGGCCCAGGAGGAGGGAGTGGAGGTGACCAGCTGGTAGCTGGTGGCGCCGCTGCCGCCCTGGGTGCGGGTGTAGACCGCGTAGAGGGTGACGTTGCCGTTGGGAGTGTAGGAGCCGGTCAGGATGTTGGGACGGGTAGCGGTCTCAGAGACGGTGCTGGCGCACCAACCGGCGAAGGAGTAGCCGCTCACGGAGGTGGCGGTGGTGGGCAGAGTCACGGACCCGCCGGAGTAGCAGCTCAGGGTTTTGTAGGTGGAGCCGTTGGCCTTCAGGGTCACGGTGTACTGGGTCTTGGCGGCGAAGTTGATGCGAACCGTGCAGTCGGAGGACGGATTCACCGTGAAGGTGTTGCCGTTCTGGGTGACGGTAGCGGTGCCGCTGGTGACAGTATAGCTCGCAGCGTAGTAGCCGGTCTTCGGGCTGGCAGTGATGACGTTGCCGTTGACGGAGACGGTACCGTAGCTGGTGTTGTTGGAGGTAGCGGTCACGGTGTAGGAGCTGCTGGAGCCGCCGAAGAGGTTCCAGGTGGAGTAGACGTTCTGAACCGCGTCCACATTGCCGTGGCCGGGGTAGGCGTCCTCAGAGGAAACAACAATGGGGAACGCCACATGGTTGGAGACCGCCTGAGACTGGCTGTAGGAGGAGTAGGCGGGATCCCACTTGCCCAAAGCGTTCTTCGCCTTGTTCAGAGCAGTACCGAAGTTGTCGCCGTTCTTGACGTAGCCCAGGATGGACTGGATGTACTGCTTCTCACCGGAGAAGGAGACGGACTGGGAATAGCCGTAAACAACCTCAACGCCCTTGCTGCGCAGGCCCTTGTACATACCGTCGGTGGCCATGCCCAGGCAGATGCCCATGTAAACCAGGGAGTGAGGCGCATTCTTGGTCATGTGGTTGGCAATGCAGGTACCGGAAACGTAAGCGTAGCCGGAGCCCTTCATGCACTCGTAGTAGGTGCCGTAGGGGCCGCTCTTGGCCTGAGTATCAGCGGTGGTGACACCGGAGTTGGTGGTCAGGCAGAGGTAAGAGCAGTTGGCACGGGAGGTGTAGTCGCCGTTGGAGCCGGAGTAGTCGGTGGTGCCGTGGGAGTCGAAAATGACAAGGCCGCACTCTTCGATGGTTCTGGCGATGTTGTCAACCGTGGCATTGGTCATGGAGTAACGCATGCCGGTGCCGCCAGTAGCAGCATAGAGGTTCTGCCACATGGTCTTGTAGGCAGGAGAATAGCTGGTGAAAGAGGAGTCGGAGTAGGAGGAGCTGGACTCCCAGTAGGGCTGGATCAGACCAATCTTGGTGGAGTTGGCGCTGCCGCCGCGGGTGCTGACAACTTCGTCCAGCATAGCCTTGGCCTCAGCCTCAGCCTGGGCGATCTCCGCGGGCGTGGGATCGTTGACGGTGTTGTGAAGCTCTGCTTCCATTCTGGGGTCATAGCAGCAGGGCATTCCGGTGGTGGTTTCCCATACCAGGAAGTTGCCGTTCTGCTGCAGGGTGCCGGGAACATAGGTCTCAGAGGACTTGATCGCATCAACGACCTGAGGCACGATGCGGATGTAGTCGGCTTCGGTCATCGTGCTGATGCCGCCCATACGGGAAGCGGCGCCGGCTTCGACCTCAGCGATTTTTGCGAATACGTCATTTTCAAGGATCACATCGTCTTCCTCGGTAATGGGACGGCTCATTTCGGCCTGGCCGGAAATGTTTGCTCTTCCCCCCGCGGCAGCCATGGTGGGCAGAAGGCCGGCAACCATAGCCAACACAAGCAGGAGCGCGAACAGGCGTTTAAACTGTTTACTCATGTTTGTTTACAGACTCCTTTTTCGTAAATTGTGAATTGACAGACGAATAAGCTTGGGTGGTGCACCGCGTTCGATTATAGCATCTTTCGTGTAATTTGTACAGAATGTTATTGCAATTATTCAGCGAATAGATGCCCGAAATTTTTTCTTCGGATTTGTTAAATACTCACAAAATCGCAAATAATCTTGTATATCCGTAATAAAACCGCATATTTAACTACATAAAACCTTCACAGAATACATCGCATTCACTTATTATATGCATTAATATAATATTAATACATTTGTAACACTTCACAGAACCTTCACTTTTCGTCATTTTTACCAAAAATAAAAAACGACACCCGGCGAGCCGATCTGTCCATAGGAACAGCCCGATTCGCCGGGTATCGATTCACTCTGCCGTCCACCCTTCCCCTGTGATCCGAAGGCATATGGGGCCGCTTCTGGTCAGAAGCACATTCACGCCGCGCTGGGACAGAAGCTCCATCGTTTCGGCATCCTCCGGCTCCTCGTCGGAGGATGTGATCACCGCGCAGCTGGGCCGGGTGAGCTCCAGCAGCGTTTTCAGCGTGGATTGGTACCGGCCGTGATGGGGCAGCTTGACCACGTCAAAGGAACCCGGATCCGTCTCAAGAAACTCGGAAAGGCGAAGATCTTCCGCGTCGCCGCAGAACAGCAGGCGGGTCTTCCCATGGGTGACGGTGACGATCAGGGAGGAATTGTTGCTCTCATCCCGCTCATAGAGCTCCCTGGCAGGGGGATTGACCAAAAATTCTGTGTCGCCAAGGCGGAAGCTCAGATCCTGCCGCAGGGTGACAGGCGCAACGCCGCAGTTCTCCACGGCGGCGAGGTACTTCTCATAGGCCTCCGCTCCCTCCTTGGGGCTGTTGCTCTGGAGCACCGTTCCCACCGGGATCTCGGATAGGATCTTCTTGGCTCCGCCCACATGATCCTTGTCAAAATGCGTCAGGATCAGATAATCCAGGCGTTCTATGCCCAGCTCTGTCAGCTTTTCCAGGATGGTCTTGCCGAAGCCGCTCTCCCCTGTATCGATCAGCACAGCCCCTGCTTCATTCCAGAGCAGAAAGGCGTCCGCCTTCCCTGCCTGGAAGCACCAGACATTCAGCGTGGAATCGACGGACACCTCCGCAGTCCCGGAATCGTGCGAGGGATCCTTCCCCCCTCCCCCGCAGCCTGTCAGCAGGCAGAGGATCGCGGCGAAGGCGGCAGCGCACCGTATTACCTTCTTATATAATAATGTTGTCATTGCAGATCTCCTTTTGGATCACACTCCGTACTCCCGTATCCTTTTTATCATTGAAACCTTAGAACAACTATAGCACGGACGATTCCGCCGTTCAACAAATATTTTCCTATTGACAATCATGCAGTTTGGATATACAATACGCGAAGAAAAATTAGCATGCTAAGAAAAGAGGCGTTGCGATATGATATTCGGCCGGCATATCAACCGGTATTATCTGCGCTATTTGCACTTTTTGCTGATCGGCGTGGCTACCCTTGTGGCGGTAGACTACCTGCAGCTCTTTGTGCCCAATCTCTACCAAATGGTGATCAACGGACTGAACCAGGGCTGGGTGATGGTGGATGGCGAAAAGCTGCCCTTCGATATGTCCTTCGTGCTGGATCGGGTCTGTATGCCCATGGTCACGATCATCCTGTGCATTGTGGTGGGGCGCTTCCTCTGGCGCATTATGTTCCTGGGGACAGCCTTCAAGGTGGAAGAGAATCTGCGGAACTGGATGTTTGACAACTGCCGCCATCTGAGCCAGAATTACTACCAGACCCACAAGGTCGGCAGTCTGATGAGCCTGTATACCAATGACCTTGACACCGTCGCAGAGTGCTTTGCCTGGGGCATCCTGATGCTGTTCGACGCGGTGCTGCTGGCCTGTATGTCGCTGACCAAGATGTTCCGCATGAACTGGGTGCTGGCGCTGCTCACCCTGATCCCCACCTCCCTGCTGCTGGTCTCCGCCACGGTGGTGGGAAAGTACATGATGAAAAAGTGGGATATCCGGCAGGAGGCCTTCTCCCGCCTGTCCGATTTCAGCCAGGAGAGCTTTTCCGGGATCGCCGTCATCAAGGCCTTTGTCAAGGAAGCAAAGGAGCTGATGGCCTTCCGCAAGCTCAATCTGGAAAACGAGGTCGCCAACATTGAGCACACCAAGGCAGCCGTTCTGCTTCGTGTGCTGGTGATGGCCTTCGTGGAAAGCGTCGTCTGCATCATCCTGGGCTACGGCGGTTATCTGGTCTGGAAGGGCGACTTCAACGCCGGTCAGCTTGTGGAATTCATCGGCTATTTCACCGCGGTCATCTGGCCCGTCATGGCCGTCTCTGAGCTGATCGACATGACCTCCCGGGGCAAGGCCTCCCTCAACCGCATCGGCGAGCTGCTGGACGCGGAGCCCGACGTGGTGGACGCCCCCGGCGCCGTCCCGCTGCAGGACATCAAGGGCGAGATCGAATTCAGAGATCTGTCCTTCCGCTATCCCGACGGGGAATACGACGCCCTTCAAAACGTCAGCTTCCACATCAAGGCCGGCGAGAACGTGGGCCTGGTGGGCAAGACCGGCTGCGGCAAGACCACCCTGGTGGATCTGATCCTCCGGACCTACAACGTCCCCGACGGGACCCTCTTTGTGGACGGTCACGACGTAAACACGGTCACCATCCGTTCCCTCCGGGACGGCTGCGCCTACGTCCCCCAGGACAACTATCTCTTCTCCGAGACCATTGCGGAGAACATCGCGTTCGGTGTGGATGATTCCACCCGGGCGCAGGTGGAGGAGGCCGCGACCCTGGCCGACCTCTACGGCAATATCCAGGAGTTCCACCAGGGCTACGACACCATGCTGGGTGAGCGGGGCGTCACGGTCTCCGGCGGCCAGAAGCAGCGGATCTCCATCGCACGTGCCCTGCTGAAAAACGCGCCGATCCTGATCCTGGACGATTCCGTCTCCGCGGTGGATACCCAGACGGAACGGGTCATTTTGAAAAACCTCCGAGCGACGCGGAAGGGCAAGACCACCATTCTGATCGCCCACCGGATCACCACGATCCGGGAGATGGACAAGCTGCTCTACATGGAGGACGGGCGCATCACCGCCGTCGGCACCCATGACGAGCTCTATGCCCGCTGCCCGGGCTACCGCAAAATGGTCGACCTGCAAAAGCTGGAGGAGGAAGGGGGCATCGAAAATGCGTGAGTACCTTCCCGTTTTGATCGTGGGCGCTGTGATCGGCGTCTTTGCCGTGGTGTTCCTGGTGGCGTTCTTCCTGCAGAAGGATCGGAAGGCATCCATGGGCTGGGAGCGGCACATGGGCGACAAGGAGATCGTCCGGCGGCTGCTGCGCTACGCAAAGCCCTACCGGGGCTGGTTCGTTCTGGTCTTCGGGATCATGCTGGTCTCCATCGCCTACGACGTGATCTCTCCCCTGCTGATCGGCCGGATCGAGGAAATGATCAAGGTGGATTTCCCTCTCTCGAAGCTGTTCTCCTATGTGGCGGTCTATGCCGGCATTCTGGTGGTGAGTCTGATCTCCACCTACGCCCAGGCCATGCTGCTGCAAAAGGTCGGCCAGAAGATCCTTTCGCAGATCCGTATGGACGTCTTTACCCACATTGAGAGCCTCTCCCACCAGCAGCTCAACAGCATCCCCGTGGGCAAGCTGGTCACACGCGTCAGCAACGACCCCAACGCCATTTCCTTTATGTTTACCAACATTCTGGTGACCATGGCCAAAAATGCGCTTGTGATCATCGGCGTGCTGGGCGCGATGCTGACGCTGAACTATGCGCTGACCCTGATCGTTCTCTGCTTTGTGCCCTTCGTGGTGCTCTTCACGGTGATCTTCCGCAAGTTCTCCCGGAAGGTGCACCGCCGGGTCAACGACGCCACCACCGCCATCAACACCTATCTTTCGGAAAACCTCTCCGGCATCAAGATCACCCAGAGCTTCAACCGGGAGGATCGGAAGATGGCCGACTTCATGACCCGCAGCACCGAGCTGAAAAAAGCGAAAAACGCCCGTATGCTGGTTTTCGGCATTTTCCGCCCGATGGTCTATATGCTCTACATCTCCTCCGTGCTCTGCCTGTTCTATTTCGGCGCCAAGGGGCATATTCAGGATCTGCATTGGTTCGGCCAGAGCATTTCCTCCGGCGTCATCGTCAGCTTTTATATGTATCTGAACAAGTTCTATGACCCGATCCAGACCCTGGCGGAACAGTTCGATATGCTCCAGCGCTCCTTTGCCGCGGCGGAAAAGATCTTCTCGATCATGGACATCGTGCCCGAGATCGTGGACGCGCCCGACGCGGTGGCGCTGGACGAGATCCGCGGCGAGATCGAGTTCCGGGACGTATGGTTCCGCTACAAGCCGGATGAGTGGGTGCTCAAGGGCGTCTCCTTCCACGTCATGCCCGGCCAGACCGTGGCCTTTGTGGGCGCGACGGGCTCCGGAAAGACGACCATCCTCAGTCTGATCTGCCGGAACTACGACATTCAGAAGGGGCAGATCCTGATCGACGGTCGGGATATCAAGACCATTCAGATCGCCTCCCTGCGGCGGCACTTCGGTCAGATGCTCCAGGACGTCTTCCTCTTCTCCGGGGACATCCGTTCCAATCTTGTTCTGCGGATGGACGGGGTCAGCGACCAGGAGGTCATGGCCGCCTGCAAGTACGTCAACGCGGACAGCTTCATCAGCCGGCTGGAAAAGGGACTGGACGAGCCCGTCCGGGAGCGGGGCAACAACTTCTCCGCAGGCCAGCGGCAGCTGCTCAGCTTCGCCCGGACCATCCTGCACAAGCCCTCCGTCATCATTCTCGACGAGGCCACGGCCAACATCGACACGGAGACGGAGCTGCTGATCCAGGACTCCCTGGAGCGGATCAAGACCATCGGCACCATGCTGATCGTAGCCCACCGCCTTTCTACCGTCCAGCACGCGGACAACATCATCGTCCTGGCCCACGGCGAGATCCAGGAGCAGGGTGACCACCAGGCACTGTTGGCTCAGAAGGGAATGTATTACAAGCTCTACACCCTGCAATTCAACAAGCAGAATCTGCTGAATAGCTAAAGTCAAACGGCGCTGCCTCCTGCTGAGGCAGCGCCGTTGTTCTTTTTCGGTCACATGGATCGGCAGCCTTCCCTGGCCTCAAAGAAGAGGGCAAGGGTGCCGGGGCCCACGTGAGAGCCGGTGACAGGCTCGTAGCCCACGGTGAGGATCTCCTTGGGCGGGTGGTTCCGGCGCAGCAGCTCGATCAGATAGGCCGCGTCCTCGGGGCAGTCGGCGTGGGCGATGCCGATGGTCTGCTCCTCGGCGTTCACCACGTACTCGTCATAGCGCTTTGCCAGCTCCTCCAGTGCCTTTTTCCGGCCCCGGAGCTTGGCAAAGGCCACGATCCTCCCCTCCTCGTTGCCCTTGAGCAGGGGCTTGATCTGGAGGATGGTGCCGACGATGAAGGACAGGTTGGACAGTCTGCCGCCCTTGCGGAGGTATTTCAGATCGTCCACCGTGAAGATATTGCACAGTCGATGGCGCAGATCCATCAGTTTTTCATAGATGGCGTCCAGGCTCAGGCCGGCGAGCTTATCCCGGACTGCACGCAGCACAAGCAGTCCCTCCCCCAGAGAGGCCCCGATGGTATCCACCAGGCGGATCTTCCGCTCCGGGAACTCCATGCGAAGCTCCTCGGCAGCCAGCTCCGCGGAGTGATAGGCTCCGCTGATCCCGGAGGACATCCCCACGAAGAGGATATCCAGCCCCTTTTGCAGGACGGGACGCATAACGTCGATATAGTTTTGGGGATTGATCTGCGAGGTCGTGACCTCCGCCCCCTCCCGCATGGCGCCGTAGAAGGTCTTGCCGTCGAAGCCCTCGGTGTCCAGGCAGGTATGCCGCGCACCGTTTACAAAGTAGGGAAACGGGATCACGGTAAGATCTTTTTCCGCAGCCAGCTCTGAGGGAAGATTGGCAGAGGTGTCAGTGATGATCTGAAACAAGGCGCATGGCCTCCTTGTATCTAATATTGAACATTAGTTTACAACATTCTTTGCACAATGTCAATGATAATCTTACGATCCCACCGATCCAAATGGGAACAGCGTCTCCCCTGCCGTCATCCCACGGCAGGCTCCGAAAAAACTCTTGACAATTCCAGGCGGGACAGATAAAATAAACGGGCAATGTCGATATGCCCACGTAGCTCAGCTGGATAGAGCGGCCGCCTCCTAAGGTTATGTTGGAACAATCGCCTTTGGAGGAAAAGCGGGCATTATAGAGTTCGAGATTGTTCCTGAAAACTACACACGCCCACGTAGCTCAGTCGGATAGAGCGGCCGCCTCCTAAGCGGCAGGTCGGAGGTTCGAATCCTCTCGTGGGTGCCAGAGGGAAGCTGTCCGCAGCTTCCCTTTCTTGTTCTCATTTTTTCCGGTTTTCCCTTGTATTCTCTTTCTATATAGTGAAGTTGCCACACAACCGAATCATGCTCACGATAAGAGTGTACGTTCTTGCCATTTTGGTAAAAACGTAGACTCCTGACTTTCGTACACTCTTTTGTGGGCGTAAGGTTGTGTGGCAGCAATAGGGAGCTGTGCGTTTTTCGGTGCGCAGTGACCGCTGCGCACTTTTTATTTGTCCGGGTGCGCGGAAAACAGAATTGGACAATGCTTGAAAGGAGAGCGACTACCGATGAAAAAGAGACTCTTTTCCCTGATCCTTGCCCTTGCCCTGCTCTGCACCCTGCTTCCCCAGGCGGCGCTGACCGCCAGCGCGGAGACCTACTCCGGCATCTGCGGCGCCGAGGGGGACAACCTGACCTGGAGCCTGGACACCGAAACCGGCCTGCTGACCATCACCGGCAGCGGCAAGATGGCTGACTATGAATATCCGGGCAATCGCGCCCCGTGGTACGACTATCGCCAGTCGATCACCGCTGTCAGCCTGCCGGAGGGCCTGACCAGCATCGGCGACTGGGCATTTGCGTTCTGCAGCGCTCTGACCGCCGTGACCATCCCAGACAGCGTCACCAACATCGGCAATTATGCGTTCTATGGCTGCAGCTCTCTGACCGGCGTGACCATTCCGGACAGCGTCACCAGCATCGGCGGCTACGCGTTCCGCGGCTGCAGCGCTCTGACCGCCGTGACCATCCCGGACAGCGTCACCAGCATCGGCAATTATGCGTTCTATGGCTGCAGCGCCCTGACCAGCGTGACCCTCCCGGCCAGCGTCATTATCATTAGCTCCTATGCCTTTGGATACAAGAGTAACGAGTTGGATGTATCTGATCACGTGAGGATGGACAGCTTCACCATCTATGGCTACAACGGTATCGCTGCCCAGACCTATGCAGAAGAAAACGGCTTAACCTTTATCTCACTGGATAATGCCGTCGGGGAATTTGTGGACGTGACGCCCGGGGATTATTTTGCCAATCCGGTGCTTTGGGCGATCAACCATGACCCTGCGATCACGGCGGGCGTGGGCGTACACAGCTTCGGGCCCAATAATTCCTGCACCCGAGAGCAGATCGTCACCTTCCTCTGGGCCGCCCAGGGCAAGCCGGAACCGACTTCGACGGTGAGCCCGTTCAGCGACGTGGCGATCGGGGATTGGTTCTGCAAGGCCATCCTCTGGGCCGCGGAGAACGGCGTCACCGCCGGCATCGGCGAGGGTTTGTTCGGCGTCTACAACACCTGCACCCGGGCACAGATTATCACATTCCTGTATAAGGCATACAAATAATAAGCAGGCATGAGGACATTTCCTTCAAGCAGCAAATTCATCTCCTACCGTTTTTCGGTTTTCCTTTTTCAGGCTTCTCCAAGCCGGAATCAGCCAGAGGTAACAGGCAAGCAGCAGGGCTGTCAGCGGGGCGCCTACCATGGTCAGAGGAACCGCACCGGCGATGCACCAGGGGATCAGCGGAGAGGTAATCACCGCGGTATCCTCCAGGTCGATGGCGAGTTCTCGGGAATCCTCATACTCCTCCCGGCAGAGCTGATCCGTCAGCAGGATAGCCAGAGTCTGGTTGCAGGCCACCATCCCTGCCGGAATGGAGGTCAGCAGCGTGGCCCGGTAGCGGCCGATCCGCCGGGTCAGCTTCGCCACAGCTCGCTTGCAGCCATCCAGCAGTCCGGTTTTCTGAAACAGGCCGGAATAGGAGGAAGAGAGGCAGACAATGGCGCTGACCTGGAGCATGGAAAGCACGCCCCCGCCGCTCACAAGAGCAGCTGCCTCCGGATTGTCGGGTGTAAAGCCCCGTAAGGCAGCCAGCAGCAGTTCCCCCGCCGACAGCTTCTCTACAAGCAGACAAACGGGAACCGCTGTCAAAATGCTGGCTGTCATGGCCATGCGCACGTTGACACGGAATAAGGCCAGGATCAGAATCACCGCCGCGGGAAGCAGCGCTGTCCAGTGCAGGCGAAAGCAGCCTGCAAAAATGGAGCGCAGATCCAGCCCCGTACCGCTGCCTCCCGCAGCAAGGCCCAGGCCGGCATAGACGGCGCAGGTCAGCAGAAACGGGATCACCGCCGTACGAATCATAGACTTGATGTTGTCATAGATGTTGGTTTTCGTCACCGTCGCAACCAAAAGAGCACTGGTGGAGACCGGTGAACACCGGTCTCCGAAAAACACACCGGAGAGGATTGCGCCTCCGGTGAGCATGGGCGACACTCCGAATGCCGCGCCCATCGCAGAGCAGACCACTCCCATGGTAGCGGCTGTGCCAAAGGAAGTTCCTGTCATCACAGACAGGAAACAATTCAGCAGAAAGCACATCAGCAGGAAAACCGAGGGGCGAATCAGATCCGAAGCCTGACAGACCAGCAGGGGCACGGTGCCCGCCGCCCGCCAGAGGGCCGTCATCACACCGATCAGCAGAAAGGTGATCAGAATTTTGCTGACCGTGGACACCCCCTCCCAGGTCATCCTTGCCAGTGCGCCCCAGGAGAAGCCCTTCCGCCGTCCGTAAAGCCAGAATAAAACCAAGCCAAAGCTCAGCGCGTAAAGCATAGAGATGTTCAGCGCCAGACCGATGATCAGCGCCGCGCAGAAAAGACCCAAAACCAAGCCTTCCATACCGTTAATCCCTCAAAAATATTTATAATGTATATCGGGAATTATGATAACAGGAACGCAGCCAAATTGCAAGCGGATTTTTCTCCTGCACCGGCCGCACTCCTGCATAGGGAAAATCTTATGGTTTTCCCTTATTTTTTTATTGGAATTCGCACAATCCCCGATTGACTTTTGTTTGGTTTTTTGATAGAATGGTTTTAGAAGTTGGACATCTTTGTCGAGTTGTCTGACAACCTCATAGACAGGGAGGCGTCCTATGAAAACATATTGGGTTCTTGTGGGGAGCTTCGGCAGCGGCAAAAGTGAACTGGCTCTGAATCTGGCTCTGGAAAAAGCCAAGGAGGGGCCCTGCACCCTGGTGGATCTGGACGTCATCAACCCCTATTTCCGCACCAGCGAACGGGGCGACGTGCTGGAGCCCGCGGGGGTGGAGCTGATCATGCCCCCCTTTGCCCTGGACAAGATCGAGATCATGTCTCTGTCCGCCAAGGTTTTCTCCGCCTTCTCCCCCGGCGAGGGCAACGTCATCTTTGATATTGGCGGCGACGACGTGGGCTCCATCGCCCTGGGGCAGTACAAGGCCCGTTTTGATCAGATCCCGCCGGATCGGCTCAACGTGCTGTTCATTGTCAATCCCATGCGTCCCACTGCGGCGGACTTTGACAGTGCGATGGACACGCTGGCCAAGATCCAATACGTCTCCCGGCTGAATGTGACCGGCATTGTGAACAACGCCAATCTCTCCGTGGAGACCGATGTCAGCCATCTGGCCGAGGGGTATGCGCTGATGAAGCAGCTTTCCGAGGCCACCGGGATCCCCGTGTGGGGAACCTGCGGCAAGGAGGACGTTCTTCATTCGTTCAAACTGTACGTCAAAGAGCACGGGCTCGACCCGACGTACGTTGGAAGATATCAACCGATCGAGGTGATGATGCACCGGAGCTGGGACAAGTTCCTGAAGGAAGGCCTTTAATTACGCGATCTATTTAGTTTGTCAACAATTTTTGAAAGCGAGGAAATGCCATGACTAAAGTCACCATTCACGAAGACGTGTGCAAGAGCTGCGGCCTTTGCGTGCGTCTGTGCCCCAAGGGCGTGCTGGCTCTCCAGACGAAGCACCTGAACGCAAAGGGTTATTACCCTGTTGAGGTCGCCAATCCCGAGGCCTGCATCGGCTGCCTGTCCTGCGCAATGACCTGCCCGGACGTTGCCATCGAGATCGAGAAATAAGGAGGAAACTTGTATGGCTAAAAAACTGATGAAGGGTTGCGAGGCCATTGCCGAAGCCGCAATCCAGGCGGGCTGCCGCTATTTCTTCGGCTACCCCATCACCCCGCAGAACGACATCCCCGAGTATATGTCCCGTCGTTTGCCTCAGGTTGGCGGCTGCTTCCTGCAGGCTGAGAGCGAGCTGGCGGCCATCAACATGGTCTACGGTGCTGGCGGCGCCGGCGCCAGAGCGATGACCTCCTCCTCTTCCCCCGGAATCTCCCTGAAGCAGGAAGGCATCTCCACCTGCGCTGCCGCTGAGGTTCCCTGCGTCATCGTCAACATGATGCGCGGCGGCCCCGGCCTCGGCAACATCCAGGCCTCCCAGGGCGACTACTTCCAGGCCTGCAAGGGCGGCGGCCACGGCGACTATCGCTGCGTGGTCTATGCTCCCTCCTCCATCCAGGAGACCTGCGACCTGATGCCCAAGGCCTTTGACACCGCCGACACCTACCGCACCCCCGTCATCATCCTTGCCGACGGTCTGATCGGCCAGATGATGGAGCCCGTCGAGCTGAAAATGAACGACAACCCCACCATGCCCGAGAAGCCCTGGGCCTGCCAGGGTTGGGATCCCAAGGGCGACCGTCCCCGCGCTGTCATCAACTCTCTGTACATCGAGACCGAGATCCTGGACGACCTGATGACCCGTCTGAACGCCCGCTATGACATGATCCGCGAGAAGGAAGTCATGGTGGAGAAGTACAAGACCGAGGGCGCTCAGTTCGTGCTCTGCGCCTACGGCACCGTGGCCCGCGTCTGCAAGGCCGCTGTCCGCATTCTGGACGAGAAGGGCATCAAGTGCGGTCTGGTTCGACCCATCACCCTGTGGCCCTTCCCCACCAAGGACGTGCATGACGTGATCGCACAGGATTCCGTCAAGGGCGCTCTGACCGTGGAGATCTCCAACGGCCAGATGGTGGAAGACATCCGCCTTGCCGTCAACGGCGAGAAGCCCGTGGACTTCATGGGCAAGGGCGGCAGCATCATTCCCACTGCGGAAGAGATCGCTGACCGCGTTATGGAAATCATGAGGAGGGCATAAGAGTATGGCGACTGTATTTCAGAAGACTCCCGTTTTGACGGACGTCCCGTTCCACTACTGCCCCGGCTGCGGTCACGGCATCGTGCACCGTCTGGTGGCTGAGGTCATTGAGGAACTCGGGATCCAGGAAAAGAGCGCCGGCGTGGCTCCTGTCGGCTGCGCGGTGTTCATGTACAACTACATGAACGTGGATATGTATGAGGCCGCCCACGGCCGCGCTCCCGCGGTTGCCACCGGCTTCAAGCGCGTCCATCCCGACAAGTACATCTTCACCTATCAGGGCGACGGCGACCTGGCCTCCATCGGCACCGCTGAGATCGTCCACGCCGCTCACCGCGGTGAGAAGATCACCACCATCTTCATCAACAACGCCATTTACGGCATGACCGGCGGCCAGATGGCCCCCACCACTCTGGTGGGCCAGGTCACCACC
>JAEEZZ010000148.1 GCA_016292255.1 Oscillospiraceae bacterium | reverse complement strand
TCACCTGCGCTGGCTTCTGGAAAGTGTTGAGAAAAAGGTCAAAACATCCGATACGATCCGGTTCGTCGGCGGCGGAGCCGTATCTCCCGTTACCTGCCAGATACTTGCCGACATTACGGGCAGAACGATAGAGACAGTCGACAACGCCCAGGAAGCGGGCGCGATTGGAACGGCACTCGTTGTTGCGGCGGGCGTCAAAGGCGAGGATGTGCTTGAACTTGCGCGCAGGCTCGTTAATGCAAACCGCGTCTACGTTCCGAATACGAAGAATAAAGAAGTTTACGAGCGCAATTACAGGGTCTTCAAAAAACTCTATAAGTCTAATGCCGCGAATTTCAAACAGTTGAATCCATGACGGACGGCGGAAAACGCAATTTGTATGATTATTGCAGCTTCTCCTGCGGCCCATTCGGCTTGAAATATGGTCGTCTCACGCCCGATGCGTTTGCTCGGGCGCTTCCGCCGTCCACCGGACGAAGAGTGAGTTATTTTTTGCGCCGTTGGCGCAAAGTTCTATTGATCCTGACGGATCAGTTATATTGTCCCTTCGGGACAGTTATATTATATTCGCCCCAAACTGCGCGAAGCGCAATATAATGTTCGGGCCCGGCAGAAATCGCCGCTTGGGGACGCGGACGAAATCTTGGACCAAACTGAGATAAGGAGAGGCCAAGATGTATTCATACGAAGACAGAATGAAGGCGATACGGCTATATGAGAAGTACGGGAAACGCCCTGCTGCAGTAGTTCGTGAGCTAGGATATCCAAATCGGAGAATGCTCGCAAAATGGTATCAGGAGTATAAGGAAGGACGGCTGAAGAAGAAAGTTTTCCGGACACCCAAGTTTACCGAAGCACAGAGGAAGACTGCCGTACAGCATTATCTCACACACGGAAAGAATATGAGTTTCACAATTCAGGAGTTGTTTTATCGATGAAGGCTTTGGAAAAATTCAGATTCAACCGAAAAAAAGACGTCGTTTCCAAAATGTTCTTCTCTGCTTCCATCGCCATGATGTTCACGGTGCTGGTCGGCACAGCGGCGCAGTTCCTGGACGGCGTGATCACCAGCAGGTTTTTGGGAAATGACGCCTATTCCGCGATTGCCTTGTTCGGGCCGTTGAACGGTCTGTTTCTGATGCTGGCATCTTTCATTGCCTCCGGAAATCAGATCGTATGTGCAGGCTGTATCGGCAAAGGGAAAAAGGATCAGGCCAACAGCATCTTCTCCTTCAGCGTTCTGGTTGGACTGCTGATCGCCGCGATTCTGATCCTGCTCTGCGTCGTGATCCCCGATCCTCTGATGGCCTACTGCGGCGTGACAAAGGCCGCCAAACCCGTCTTATACGAAAATATGCTTTCCTATATGCGGGGATATCTGTTTGGGATCCCGGCGTTGATCGTCGTGCAGATCATCGGACCGATGGTCGTCCTCGACAACGGGAAAAAGATCTTCAGTATCTCGGCGATCGTTCTGTGTGTCACGGACATCGCGCTGGATTTTCTCAATGCGCTGGTTCTGCACGGCGGAACCTTCGGCATGGGCCTCGCCACAGCCGTATCTTTGACGATCCAGTGCGGGATACTCGTCGTGTTTCTGCTGCGCAAAGGCGGCCGTTCCCGGTTTACGCTGAAAGCATTTCGCCCGAAGGAAATCGCCGAGCTTTCAAAATCCGGTTCGCCGACGCTGGTGCAGAGCCTGGCCATCAGTCTGCGGGACGTCAGCATTAACCGCCTCAATCTGTTCTTCGCAGTTTCCACGGCGGCCATCGTCGCCAGAGGCGTCCAGTGCGATTTCAACATGGTTCTCTTCTGTATCTCAGACGGGCTTGCAAGCACCATGGTCTCCATGGCGGGCATCTATCACAGCATCAGCGACAAGGTCGGGCTCAAGCGTGTTTTTCAATACGGCATGGGCCTTTCGATGCGATTTGCCGTCGGCACCTTCGGGGCTGTTTTCCTCCTTGCTCCGCTGATCGCCGGGTTTTATACGTCAGACCCGGAGACGGCTTCGCTCAGCATCTTTGCAATCCGCTGCATGGCGCTTTCTCTGCTTGCGGACACCCCGATCTGTATCTATATCAACTACTTGAAGGGCATCCGCAATCGCCGCACGGTCATTCTTCTGAACATTCTGGATCGGTTTGCTCTCCCCGTCATCTGCGCGGCGGCGCTGTCATTCCTGTTCGGCTCGAAGGGCCTGCTTGCTTCTATCGCGCTGGGCAAATTCCTGTTGCTTGGAGCGATCGTACTGACCATTTGGATCAAAAATAAGCAGTTTCCCAGCAAGGCGGAGCAGTTGATGCTCCTGCCCGATGACTTCGGCGGCAACAGCAGCAACATCTACGGAGTCGTCTCTACAATGGAGGACGTCGTGCGCGAAAGCCGGCGGATAGAGGGATTTTGCCTGATTCAGGGGACCGATGCGAAAAGCGCGACGCGGATGGCGTTGTTTATGGAGGAAATGGGAGGCAATATCGTTCAGCACGGCAACCCCGACGCTCGGAATACATCCGGCGCGGAATATCGCCTGTTTGTCAGCGACAACAAGATCTGCCTGACGCTGCGTGATTATAGCAAGGCCTTCGACCCCACGGCCTGGTATCACGCCAATTCGGATACGGACCTCGACGTGGGGATCGGCATCCGCATGGTCATGGGTCTCGCGGAGGATACCTGCTACTTCAACGCCTTTAACAGCAACAATCTGATTCTTTGGCTGAACACGGAGGAGAAAGAGGAAGCCTACGTGGTGTCGGGCAAAGAAGCATCGGACTAAACCGGCAAAGGGGAGATTATCGCATGTCAAGAAAATGTCATTTGGTCGTTGTGGGATTTGATGAGATCGTCCTGAACAAGTATCTGGAGATTGTGGACAAAGCGATCAAAGGCGGGATTCTCGACGGGTTTTCGATCGTCGATCTCGCGAAAGAACGTGATGTGATCGAAAAGAGATTGGCCCGGGCCCTCATCCAGCCGGAAAAAACCTACTATCTGCAAACGCCCGATCTGCTGCACGAGGCGGAGCAAATGGCGGAATTCGACGGCATCGCGCGCAGAATTGAAGCCGCGCACGGCGAGATCAAGCTATACATCGCAACGGAGGCCAGCTATCACGAGCGGTATCTGAAATACTGCGTAGAGCACGGCATTTCCTGTTTGGTGGAAAAGCCGGTGCTGCTGCCGCTCAAGGACGGGAAATTCTGCCCGGAGCTGATGGTCCAGCGGATGGAAGCCTACGTGGAGCGGGCGGAGAAAAACCACTGCCATGTCTCGGTCATGACGCTCGGCAGATGTCACGAGATCTACGCCGACGTCGTGTATCAGATGATCCGGGAGAGAATGCTGAAATACGATGCGCCGCTGACCTCGTTCCATATCAAGCACGCAGGCGGCGTGTGGAATCTGCACCGGGAATACCTGACGCGGGAGGATCACCCCTATCGTTACGGCTACGGCATGCTGATGCACGGAGGCTATCACTACGTGGATCTGCTGGCGCGCTTTCTGCAGCTGAACAAGCTGATCTATCCCGAGAAGCAGTTTGAGGTCGCCTTCACCTCTTATGCGGCATATCCCACCGATCAGAACGACCGGATCCCCAAGCCGATCAGCGAGCGCTTCGACGACAACTGCCCGGATTGGTGGAAAACCGAAGGGAAGGGCATTGCCTGGGGCGAGACGGACATCACCTCGACCTTCTGCCTGCGGGACAAGGAAACGAAACGGGTCATCACGCTGGGCACGATCGCCATGGAGCAGACCACCCCGTCTGTCAGAACCTGGACAGATTTCCCGGAGGGGCTGTATAATAAGAACGGCAGGGTGTCCAATCTGGATATGGAGATCCAGCTCTCCACACTCTTCGCTGCCAGCGTCAAGTGCTACAAGATCCCTCAGGACGACGGGAAATTCGTCGAGCACGTTCCGGTCAAGCCGATTGTCATTACAAGGGCCAATCCCAAGCTGCTGCCCGACGAGGAATACGAGACAAAAACGTTCTATCCCGAGGTTTACAACAGCACCAGCAACAAGCGGATCATGAACCGCTGGCTGCGGGACGAGGAGACGGTCAGCGACCTGCGGGAGCACCTGCCCGTGATGAAGCTGATGCAAGCCATCGCGTTCTCCCTGGAAAAGCAGGGCGGATCTGTCATCGCGGATTTTTGAGCATCAAGACGGCTGTAACGACATTTTGGCTCTGATCAGATTAAGAGCTCCGTTTCAATCCGGCATTTTTTGCGCTGCCCTTCCATTGCGGGCGTTCGGAATGGATTACGGACGCCCGTGCTGCTTCTCAAATCCGTTATAAACACCCGGACCAAAAATCCTCAGATTTTCGTACAGCAAGCACAAAAATCTGAGGATTCTTCTTTTACAAAGTCCTTGTATTTGTGAGAAACGCCGAAACCCGGAAACGCCCAAAATGCTGACCACAGAACTGACTATTTAGCGGAAACGCTGACGCGGAGCAGACGGAGACAAGACCGGCAAAGAGGGCGTTGTTTTGCCGGTTCCGGGCTCCTGTTCTCCCCTATTTTCGTTGCCCAGACAAGCGCTTCGCCCTGAAGCGGTTCTCTTTAAGCGTCACAATAATTGATTCTCAATATGCTCAATCAAAATACGGTTTCAGCAACCTTCCATCTGTATTACGAAGCACCATTAAAAAACTCATCCCTGCGCGGATGATTTTTCGTTAAACCCATTGACTTCAAAGAATTCTTAAAGTATAATAAATTATCAGATTAGATAATTTATTGCAAACGAGGTGAACCGAATGTTGATCAACAACGTTGAGGTAGACGTAAAGACCAAATGCATCGAAAACCAGACCACGCAGTTGAAAATTGCAGAAGCGATCGGCAGTCCCTCGTCATACGTGAACCGGTTGATCAAAAAACCGGGCGGGATCATCAACAAAACCTTTATTCAGATAATGGAAGCGCTCGGCTATGACGTTGAGTTGAGATATATCAAGCGCGAAGAAAAAACCAAATGATTGCTATGCCGTAAAGTAAAAAACAGTCGTGATCATAACGGTCTTCAGCATGTTCATAGTATTGCTTCTCGTGCTCGGAACGCTCTGGCGGGGCAAAGCACAAAATACAATACGGATACGGCTGTGCGGACGGTTAGTGAGCTATTTTAATAAGAGCCGGATCCGGAAAAGATTATTTCAGAATTGCATTGAGCCGGCGCTTTGATAATCTTAGAATAAAGGCGATTGCGTATTATGAAGAAAATAGGAATAATCATCATCAACGTTCTCATTATGATCGCGATCCTTGCTTTCGTTGCGGTCTATACCGTGTTCGAAAACAGGAACAATCAGCAAAGGCAGACCGAGCATTTTGAAAACACCACGATCGCAATGGAACACGTTACCGAAAACTATCTTGAAGGTGAACAGCGCATTTGCGACGTCTGGGCGCGTTATATCAACAGCAGAGAAATGTCTATGGAAGAAGCAGTTGCCTTTATTCGCATTTCACACGTGCTTCCGAACGCGTCCGCCCATCTGATTTATCTTGACAGCAAAAAGGGATTATCGACGCGGCCTCATCTCAGCACGTCCGAAGAATACGCCGTATCTTACGACGCAATGGATTTTATGAACGATACGTCGTGGATATCGGAGATCGGCACGTCAATAAATATTTCGCGCGCCTATACCAATCCAATGAACGGCGAACAATCTCTTGCTTTCTGCAACAGGATCACGCTCCGCGATCCCGACGACGGCACCATGAAAGCTGCCGTTTTGCTTCGCGTGCTGCCGATATCCGAGCTGGAACAGAAGTGGATATTCCCGCAGGAGGAATTCGAGAACGCGGAAATCACTCTGATCGATTATGACGGCGACTATATTATAAAAAGCAAAACGCTGAAGAATTCAAACTTCTTTGAATTTTACAAATCATACAACGTTTCCGATCCGGCTCTTCTCGACAGGCTTCATACAAATATGACGTCCTCCACGGGATCGTTTACGATGCTCAACTCAAGGGGAAAAGAAATGCTCCTTGCCTATACTCCGGTGGCGGATACGCTGGGGTGGACGTTGCTTGGTCTGCTTCCCGCTTCGGATCTGAACGCGAACACGGAGAACTGGCTTCTGATCGGCGTCATTTCCGCCGGGCTGCTCGTGCTGTTCATTATAGATTTGCTCTTCGTTCAGCAATTCAATAAAAAACTGCGGAAAGCGGCAATGGAAGCGGATTCCGCAAACAAAGCAAAAACAGATTTCCTTTCAACCATGTCGCACGATATCCGTACTCCGATGAACGCGATCATCGGTCTTACGGCGATAGCGCAAAAAAATCTCAACGATATAGAGTCAACGGGGGAAAACCTCCGCAAAATCAGTCTTGCCGGCAACCACTTGCTGACGCTTATCAACGATATTCTGGATATCTCGAAAGTGGAAAGCGGAAAGTTGAATTTATCGCCGGTGACGTTTTCCGTGGTTGAAACGGTGGAAAATCTCGTCAACCTGTCTCAGCCGATGGTAAAAGAAAAGAATATAGATTTCAATTTCCGCGTCCATCGAATGGAAAAAGAGTATCTGTACGCGGATCAACTCAGGTTGAATCAAATATATATCAATATCCTTTCAAACTCCGTCAAATACACGGAACCCGGCGGCAGCGTCAGCGTGGATATTATGGAGGACGAAAGTCCGGTCGCCGGTTGTGTGAGGATGACCTATCGTGTATCAGACACCGGTATCGGTATGAGTCCGGAGTTCATGGAAAGGATGTTCCAGCCGTTTTCCCGCCAGACGGACAGCCGCGTGAACAGTATCCAGGGGACCGGGCTCGGTCTCGCCATCACGAAAAAGATGGTTGATCTGATGGGCGGAACGATAGAGTGCCAGAGCGAGCAAGGCAAAGGAACGACGTTTACCGTCGTCATAGATATTCCGGTGTCCGACAGACAAAGAGACAATATGCGGCTCGATCCGATCAACGTTCTGGTCGTCGACGATGATGAAGTGATGCTTCAGGCGACGGCGGATATGCTTGAATCCTTGGGCGCTACTGCGGAATGCGCGAAGAGCGGCAGCGACGCGATCGGGATGATTTCCGCTCGCCACTGTGAAGGACGGGACTACGGCGTCATTATTCTCGACTGGAAGATGCCCGATATGACCGGGATCGACACGGTGCGCCGTGTACGGTCGGAAATAGACGAAAAGATCCCCGTTCTACTGATGTCCGCCTACGACAGATCGGACATCGAAGACGAGGCGAAAAAGGCGGGAGCCAACGGCTTTGTCAGCAAGCCCCTTTTCCGATCCACGCTTTATGATAAAATCAGCCAACTTGTGGGAAGAGAGGTAAAATCAGTCGAACCGGAGGACGATTACTCGGATCTCGAGGGATTGCACGTCCTTGTGGCGGAGGATTACGATATCAACTGGGAGGTCATTCAGGCAACGCTCGGTATGTTCGGCATTACCGCGGATCGTGCGGAAAACGGCCGCGTTTGCGTTGATATGATGAGGAATGCCGAGGAAGGTCGTTACACGCTGATTTTTATGGATATACAGATGCCTGAAATGAACGGACTGGACGCTACAAGAGCGATCCGCAAACTGGATAACCCGTGGGCCGCGTCGATACCCATCATCGCGATGACGGCGGACGCGTTTTCCGAAAACGTTACCGAATGTTTGAACGCGGGAATGGACGGGCATATCGCCAAGCCCGTGGACATCAAACTCGTAATAAAAGAAATCCGCAAGATAAAAGGGAGGAAAAACCAAAAATGAAAAGGATTTTAAGCGTTATTATGACAGCGGTAATGATTCTCGGCTTAGCGGCGTGCGGTCCGGAAAATCAGCCAGACACAGCAGAAGGCTTTGTACCTAAATTGGATAAATCCACCGCATGCAAGATCAGCGTAGTGGGCAGTTACAGCAATTTCGAGGCTCTTGAGGCTGAGTTTGACCGTTTCAAGGAGTATTACCCGAACGTCGAAATGAGCTACACGAAAATCGACGGCGATTACAACAACATGATCGCTACCGTCCTTAAGGGAAACGATGCGCCGAACATTTTCTTTTCGTCCAAAGCGATGATCGGCAACTCGGCGTACGATGAGGTTTTCGCACAAATGGAAAACCTTGCCGACGCGTCTCTCGGATTGAATCTCGATTGCATCCGGCCCGGTCTTATGAACCGCGATTCTCAGGGGCGCGTTCTGATGGTCCCGATTTTTTCCACGTCATACGGGATGCTGATCAATAACAGTCTGTTTGAAAAAGAAGGACTCAAGGTGCCGACGACGCTGCAGGAACTTTTGACCGTATGCGAGTCTTTTAAAGAAAAAGGATACGAAAGCCCGATGATGGGATACAGCGCAAAGTCGAACGGCAGCTTGATGAATACCGTCGCTTATCCGATTTTTGCGGGGACGCTTGCTGAGCATCCGGAGGCGGTTGCTCTCGCCAACAAGTGTGATCCCGCGGCGGGCGAATATATGCGTCCGGCGCTCGAAACGCTCTCTCAATTGATCGATAAAGGATGCGTCAATCTGGAGAAATGCGCTGAAATCGGTGATAATTACACTGCCGTCATACTGCGGTTCTTTGAGGGAGACGTCCCGATGATGATCTGCACCGGCGACACGGTATCCGGCACGGGCAAACGCGAAAGCCAGTCGGAAGCCTTTAAGGCACACCCGTTTTCATATTCGTTTGCTCCGATCCCGACGACCGACAAGGGCGGATACTTCCTTGACAGTCCTTCGATTCAATTTTCGGTCAACAAATACTGCGACAATCTGGACATGACGAATGAGTTTATGCGCTTCCTCATTTCGAATACGGAACTGAATCAGATGGCGTCGATCAAACGTCTGATCACGCCGTCGAAGGATCTGTCTTTCGATAAGGTATACGCTCCCATCGCCGAAGTCGCGCCGGACCTTGTCATCTCGCCGACCGCGCTCGGGATCGAGGATACGCTTTTCTCTCAAATCCGAAGCGCCTCTTATCAGGTCGGCAACGAAAAGCTGACAATTGACGAAGCTGTGGCAAAATACGGAAGTTTTGAATGAGTGAGATAATAACGGTAATAACCACCGAATTTCAAAACAACAATATAACCGAATTGTGAAGGTTGCGGAAGACAAAGAGTAAGTGTGAGGCTTCGCGTATGCGGCACGGAGGAAAACTACATGACCGATAACAAATCAAAGTTCCGGATATCCGAGGAGAGAAGAAGGATACTTCTCGTTGAGGACGATATCATCAATCAGGAGATGATCAGGGAAAGCGTGAGCGGTACCTACGACCTGATCGTCGCAGAGACCGGCGAGGAGGCGCTCACAATCATCAGCGAGCGGTATGAAACGCTGAGCATCGTTCTGCTCGATCTGAATCTCCCGGGTATAAAAGGCATCGAGGTGCTGAAAATAATCCGGAGCGTTCCGGCGTATTCCCGCCTGCCCGTTATCGTAATGACCTCGGACAGCGAGGCGGAGGTGGAATGCCTGTCGCTCGGTGCGATCGATTTTATTCCGAAGCCATACCCGGCGTCAAAAGTCATTCTCGCCCGTATTCTCAGAACGGTAGAACTTTTCGAAAACCGTGATATACTGCGTTTTACGGAACGCGATCACCTTACGGGGCTGTATAACAAAGAGTTCTTCTATCGCTACGCGGAACAGCTCGATCTGTATCACAAAGACGCGCCGACGGACGCGATCGTATTCGATATAATCCGCTTCCGCACGATCAACGACCGCTTTGGCAAAACGCACGGCGACGAAATCCTGAAAAACATTGCAAGAAAGGCGCTCGACATCGTAAATGAAGCAGGAGGCATCGTCTGCCGGAGCTACGCGGATAAGTTTATGATCTATTGCCCGCATCGTGCGGATTACGGCGTTATTCTGAACGCTCTTTCCGTACCGCTCGGAGACGGTGAAAATCACGTCCGGCTCAGAATGGGCGTTTACTCCGACGTGGACAAAACGCTTGACATTGAGCGCCGATTCGACCGTGCGAAAATGGCGTCAGACAGCGTAAGGGACAATCTGGCAAGTCCCATAGGTATTTACGACAACTCTATGCGCGAGGCGGAGATGCTTGCCGACCGGCTGATAAACGATTTTTCGGCTGCCATTCGGGACAAACAATTTGTCGTATTTTATCAGCCAAAGTTCAACGTGCGCGGGGACGAGCCGGTTCTGAGCAGCGCCGAAGCGCTCGTTCGCTGGAAACACCCGAAGCTCGGCATGGTCATCAGCCCCGGCACGTTTATACCGCTGTTTGAAAAGAACGGACTGATTCAGGAGCTCGACCGTTACGTATGGTCCGAAACGGCGGCGCAGATAAGCGACTGGAAAAAGCGGCTCAACGTTTCCATACCGGTATCGGTAAACGTTTCCCGAATAGACCTATATGATCCGAACCTCACCGACAGGCTTCTCGGCATCGTCAAAGCAAACGGACTGAGCGTTGAAGAACTGCTGCTTGAGATCACGGAATCCGCGTATACGGAAAACTCGGAGCATATCGTGGAGAAGGTGGAAAAACTCCGCAAGCTCGGATTTAAGATAGAAATGGACGATTTCGGTTCAGGCTATTCGTCTCTCAGCATGCTGTCGTATATGCCGATCGACGCTCTTAAACTTGATATGCAGTTTATTCGGAGCGCTTTTGGAGAACGTATCGACACGAGATTGCTCGAAGCGATGATACGGCTTGCGGATTCCTTCGGCGTCCCGACGATAGCCGAGGGCGTCGAGACCGCCGAGCAGGTCTCCGTATTGAAACGGATGGGGTGCGATATCATCCAGGGGTACTATTTTTCACGTCCGCTTCCCGCAGATGAATTTGATAAGTTCATCAAATTCAAACAGCCTGTTTTCGTGTAAATAATACTTTATCGGAGGAATACTATATGCTTACCGTTGAAAAACTGAAGGAATACGGCGCCGACGTCGAAAAGGGATTGTCCCGTTGCGCAAACAACGAGTCGCTTTATCTGCGCCTTGTAAAGATCTGTATACAGGAGATCTCCGCCGACGCACTCGGCGCGGCTTTGAAGGAAGGCGATCTTGACCGCGCGTTCGAAGTCGCTCACAAGTGGAAGGGCGGTGTAAACAATCTTGCGCTTGATCCGATCGCCGCTCCCGTGTGCGAATTGACTGAGCTTCTCCGGAGCAAAACGCCCGGCGATTATGAAATACTACACGGGGATATCCTCAAGGAGACGGCGGTCATTGCTTCTCTGATGAACTGACCGCGTCAGAATACTTCTTCTGTACAAGAGCTAAAGTATATGACCCCGACAAAAGTGTTTTCGTAATTATTTGTTGAAAATGAACCCTACACATGCAGCAGTAATGAACCTTTATTTCTGGGCAGGTTGTGCACTGTTATTGATTTCCGCAATCATTGCTTGCAGCTTTTCTTCGCATTCCTCTTTTGTCGGAGCATAGACATTTTTGCAAATGCGTTTGCCGTCGGGGCCGCGGGGGGCGTACTTTCCTTCCCAGAGGTGGTCGTTGATCTGATGCAGGCAGCCGGTGCCGGGTTTGCGGCGGGAGCCCTTATAGGGCTCGAAGGGCTTCCGGACGGGTCCATTCCCCTCCTGGGACGGAAGATGCGACAAATCGCCTTCTCGTGCCTCACAGGTCCCTATCCCGGCGTCGATCTTCTGCGCCGCCTGCTTCCGCATTTGGTCTGTCACGTGGCTGTACACGTTCAGCGTGGTGGCGGAATTCACGTGGCCGATGATGGCCGACAGAGTTTTCACGTCCATGCCGTGCTCCAGGGCTTCCGTGGCGAAGGTGTGACGCAGATCATGGAATCGGACGCTTTTGCACTCCGCGTGCTCCAGAATCCGTTTCAACTTTTTGCGGATCGCGTCGGGTGAGCACGGGACGGCATCGTCCAGGGGTGACGGGAAGATCCATTGGGAGCTGCTTCGTTCCTTTTTCGCTTTCAGAATCGAAAGAACCGCAGGTGGAAGGATAACGGTGCGCAGCGAGGTCCTGGTCTTGGGCTGGGAGACCGTGAGCTGCCCGTCGGCGCGATAGACCTGACGGCAGATCCGAAGCTCTCCGGTGGTGAAATCCAGATCGTTCCACTGCAAGGCGCAGATCTCGCCCCGGCGCATACCGGTGGACAGCTCAAGCACCGCCATCTCGTAGAAGCCCTCCTCCCTCGCCTGGATCAGGAAGCGCTGGATCTCGTCCCGGTGCAGAACCTGCATCTCCTTTCCGCGCTTGGGCGGCAGCTTGCAGGCGTCGGCGGGATTGCTGCGCAGGAGCTTTTCCGTGACGGCCCGGTCCATGGCCATGCGGATCACGTCGTGGCACGCGCGCACGGAACGATCCGAGAGGCCGGGGCCGAAGTGCTCCGTTTCCCGCAGGCGTCCACTTTTCTTGAGCTGGGCATAGAACTTTTGCAGGCATTCTTGATTTAGCTCCGCCAGCGGGACCTTGCCCAGTACGGGAATGATGTGCTTGTAGATGCTGTTCTCGTAGCCCATTTGCGTGGTGGGTCGCAGGGCGGGCTTGACGAAGTTCTCGTACCAATAGCTGATCCACTCTCCAAAGGGCATGCCCGAGGAGCATGGCTTCGTCAGTTTACCCGCCGCCTGATCCTGCTCCGCGATCAGCGCGTCCAAGCGTTCCTGGCACTCCGCTTTCGTGCGGGCCAGGACGCTTTTTGTTTTCGGAAGACCGTTTTCGTCGTAGCCGACCACGACGCGGCCCTCCCAGCGTCCGTCCTCCCGGAAGACCAGCGTGCCTTCACCTTTCTTTCTACGCTTGCTCATGGCAGCACCTCCTCCATGAAGTTTCCGATGATATTGGAAGCGTTCTTCTGCATGTCTGTCGTGACGTGGGTGTAGGTGTCCAGGGTGAAGCTGGCGTCGGTGTGGCCCAGGATGCCGGAGAGCGTTTTGGCGTCCACGCCGCTTTGCAGGGCGTGGGTAGCGAAGGTGTGACGAAGATCATGGAAGCGGATGGATGGTAGCTCCGCCTTCTTCAGCAGCTCCTTCAGCTTTTGGTAGGCTGCGTTGGTGGAGATGGGCTGCGCCGGGTTCTTGGGATCGTGGAAGATCCACGGGCTGGATGAATCTCTGTGCCGTTTGACCAGCAGACTGAGCGTGCTGGCAGGCAGAAGGATCGTGCGCTTGCCCCGGTTCGTTTTCGTTTCGCCCACCTCATAGCCCGATGCCGTAGTCCGGACGCTTCTGCGGATGTGGAGCTGCCCCGTGATCTCGTCCAGGTCCTCCCAGCGCAGGCCGCAGATCTCGCCGCGACGAAGCCCGGTGGTGATTTCCGTGTAGAAGAAATCGTACCAGGCCGGTTCCGTTTTGATTATTTCCAGAAAGCGATCCAGCTGTTCGTTGTTCAGAATCTGTTTCTGCGCGTATTCTTTCTTCGGGATCGTGGTCCCGTTGGTGGGATTGGACGGGAGCATCTGCCCGCGGACTGCAGCTTCCAGCGCTTCGTGGAGCATCATGTGGACACCGCGCACGGTTTCGTTGGAGAGACCGCGCTTCGTTTGCAGAGAATTGTAGACTGCCTGGATCATCGGCGTCGTGAGCTTGCGGAGCTGCTTGTTTCCCAGCGCCGGGATCAGATAGTTGTTGCAGATGTGCCGGTAGTTCCGGATCGTAGATGGGCGGAGACAGGTTTCGGCGTACTCCTTGAGCCAGCGCTTCAGCCATTCGGCCAGGGTCAGATTGCTGTCCACTGTGAGATGGACGCCGTCGTACTGCTCCAGCACTGCACGCATCTTCGGCATGAGCTCCTTCTGCGTCTTTGCCAGAACGAATTTATAGATGGGAGAACCGTTTTCCTTTCGACCGATGATGACGCGACCCTGCCAGCGTCCGTCGGCCCGCTTGCAGACACAGCCCTCGCCCTTCGCTCTTCGCTTTGCCATTATCCTTTCACCTCCTGCCACACAAACTATCACAAGCCTTTGCAGATATCCAGCGTCAATCCGTCCAGACACAAAAAGTTATCATTTCGTATAAAAGCGCCGGATAACATGCATGACTCCAAAAAACTCGTGGAAAACACTGGGAAAACGGGCATTGTGACTCCATTTCTTGATTTACACGTTGTTTATGACCCCACTTTTGGTAACAGTCGAAAAGCCCGAAAAACCCTTACAACGTCGGCGTTGCCGGCGATTGTGAACCGGCTTGAAAAGCGTCTACGACGCCAAGCCTTTCTCCTGCTATCTAAAACGCGACATCCAATATCGCTCCGAAATCGGCCTTACCGTCTCTCTTTCGGGATACTCGCGCTGACCGTGAAGCCCGGCCTGTGGGCGGCAATTTTCATCGCCCGAAACAGACGGCTTTCCTCCCGCGCTCTCTCCGCTTGTTTTTCGTTCCAGGCTTTCACGACAGACTGGATCGGACGGATGTGGTATTTCAGATTGCCGTTCCATTTGGTCCCGTCCCTGCGTCGTACCTGGGTGGGCTCCGTCACAATGAAACCTTTTTCTTCCAAGCGGTGAACGTATTTCAGTACCGTGTTCTTGGACATGTGCAGCGCCGCGCCGATTGTCTTGCTGCTGGGCCAGCACTCGAAGCTCTCCCGATCCTCGCGGGACAACAGATAACCGTAGACCGCCAGCTCTCCCGCAGACAAGCCCAAACCGAAAACAGCAACCGGCATGGGAAAGAAATATCCGACGCGAGGCCGAGGCGCAGCAGACAAGTGGATCGTGTCCTTCATAGAAAACGCAAGTGCAAAAGAAAACCGACGGTGCTGCACGATCAACCAATTTCGTTTTACCAATCGTCGCACGTACTTTTTCAGCGTGTTCCGACTGACAGAAAGATTGTGCATGACAGTCATGAGGTTCGGCGCGTCCAGCTTCCGGGCTACACGGCTGTACAGGTACGCCATGATCGCGTACTCGACAGCGTTGATCCCGTCGTCGAAGATCGCATTCGGCACGGCGAAGTAATACAGCCTGGGATCGGGGCGCTGCTGATTCCACGGAATCATTCTGCGCCTCCGGTGTGCGTGCTCACCCAATCAATGAACGCCTGCTTCGGTACCACGAGACGACTGCCGATCTGCACCGTCGGGAAGTCTTTCTCGTGCATCAACTCATACGCGCTGGAGACCGCGATGCCGAAGACCTTCGCCAGCGTTTCCGCGTTCAGCATCAGCGGCAAATCATCATAACTCTTGTATTCGCTTTCCTTCATTTTTCAAACCCTCCAACTTTTTTGAAATCAAAAACACTACGGCTGATCCTACACCCACATTAGAGCATATTTCCGGTACCATAATTCGGACAGATACGCTTTGCAACAAAAAAATTACCGTGGCCCGGCTTGCTGCCAGACCACGGTTTTCTATTCTTTGTTTACAGCAAACCAGTTCTTGACTGTCAGACATCGTCGATGGACGGGAGCTCCATGGTCTGCATGACGTCCATCATCAACCGGACGGCCAGGGTGAAGCCGAACTCGTAGGCTTCGATCTCGGACTGCCCGAGAACGTCGTTGAAGGCATCGATGGTTTTCTCGTACTGCTCCGCTTGAGGACCGGTCAGCATTCCCTTCATCTTTTCCGCGTTCCTGGCGTAGAGACACATCTTGCGCTCCATGGCGCAACCCTTCTTCACAGGCCGCCCCTGGTAGTCCAGGCCGCCCAACCACAGCTCTTCCAGCATGCTCATTTCTCCACCTCCTCTCTCGTCCCGTTTTGAGGATGTGGCGCACACTGTGCGTCGCTACCGGGTGGTATCGTGGCGCTCTTGTGTGCACTACTGCATAGCTGTGCTCCTTGCTCTGCCGTGCAGAAAGGCGACGCCGCTTCGGTCAGTTCCGAAACAACGTCGCCTTGTTCTGCCATTTTCATTGCCGTAAGAAACGTGTGCTTTACGATCATCAGCTCTATCCACGTTCTCTCGTCGTACCCTTCCGGGGTGCCTTTGTTGGAAACATCCCGGACCACGGCGTTCAGAATTCCGCCGTACTTCTCGCCCGGGCCCTCGCCCCGGTACAGGTCGCTGATTGATATCCGTGCCATGTTTCGCACCTCCTTGCGACACAACACATATCACATCTTCTGTCGAAAGTCCAGACCAAAGATTTATACTTTTCATCTCTTGAAAGACCTGTTCAGAATTTACCTCCCGCAGATCGTTGAATCGTTAACGCTTTTGTGGTATAATGTCGATACTAGGTTTCCGTTTTACTGGAAAGCAAAGCAATCGATTATGTACCGATCAATGATTTCAACCGCAGACGCTGTGGCTTCATCGCTACCGTACTCTACCGCAATTAGCAGAAAGAGCAAAAGAATTCGGGGCGGATTTGCATTATTCAGTGATTTTTTTCGGAGAATCGTGCGCTATGCTGTACCCAAGAGGAGGAAATGCCATGCAGACTTTGATTGAGCTCTTCGATAAGCGTCCGATCGCGAATGTACTGGGAACTGAGATGTTTCGGCCGGAGCGGACGGTTTTTCTCTGCGACAAGGAGATCTCAGAGAACCGCGCCCTGCAGCAGAAGCTGAAGAACTATTTCATGCAGCGTGGGCTTGAGACTCAGATTCTGTTCCGGGAGACGGCGACGCTGAACGCTGCTTCGGTCAAGCGCGCGCTGGAGACCGTGGTGCAGCAGTACCCAGACTGCGCCTTAGACATCTCGGGCGGTTCGGATGCGGCGCTGTTTGCAGGAGGCCTGCTCTGCGCCGAGCAGCCGCTTCCGGTTTTCACTTACTCCAGAAAGCGCAACACTTTTTTCGACATCCAGAATGCGCCGTTCGCACACAATGTCCTCTGCGACGTGCTGCTCTCCGCCCCAGACTGCTTTGCCGCGGCAGGCGGCTCGGTCCGGCAAGGCAGGGTCGACAATACGGTTTTGGAGCAGTACACCGGGAAGATCGACGGCTTTTTCAAACTGTTTTTGAAGTATCGGCATCAATGGCAGAGGATCGTCTCCTACCTGCAACGTGTCTCCCCAACGCCAAAAGAAGGTCCGCTCTCGCTCTTTGTTGTCGCGCCCTGGCAGGTCAAGGGAGACCGGGGCATGCTCACCGCCAACGAGGAAGCGTTGCGGGATCTGTCTGAATTGGGATTTTTGCGGGAGCTGGAGCTGCTGCCGGGAGAGCAGGTGCGCTTTTCCTTTGCCGACGCGCAGATCCGCGCCTGGCTGCGCGACGTGGGCAGCGTGCTGGAGCTCTACGTCTGGAAGGCATGCGTCAAAAGCGGGAGATATCAAGACGTGCGCGTCAGCGTCGTCGTGGACTGGGATGGGCAGAACACCCGGGACGGCGTCAGCAATGAGATCGACGTTGTCGCGGTCCGGGGTATCAAGCCCGTATTTATCAGCTGCAAGACCTCCGAGATCCGCACGGAAGCACTCAACGAATTGGCGATTCTGCGGGACCGCTTCGGCGGTGAGGTAGCAAGGGCGATCATCGTAAGCGCCGAGCGGGCCTGCACCGTCACAAGAAATCGTGCTGCTGAACTGGACATTGAGGTGGTCGACCTGGACGAGCTCGACCCGGAACAACTGAGCAAGCGGCTCCTATGATTAAACTGTCTCCGGCCGAACCGGAGGTGAGAATTCTCTTTTGGGGTGACAGACATTTTTTCACGCTTTTCACTTTTCTACGCATTCTTTCTTTGTAATAGCCTAATTATGCCAAAAAAGTCACCAGCCAACCCTTTTTTCGGGGAACGCTGGTGTCTTTGTATTCTATGCAATGTTTTGCAACTCGACTATGTTTTTTAATTTACTACGGATCATAACAGGAACTGCCGGATAACGCTTCAAGAAAATACCCCGTACCCATTTTAGGATACGGGGTATTCTTTCTGTTGTCTTACGAAATGACGTTATCTCGCAATGGGATCGGCGCTCTATTTTTTGGGGATAATATTCGGATTAAACATTCTCCGTTCCCGTCCATTCTGACGGTAAAACCGCTCCTTATCCTCATACATTCTGGCGTCTGCAATCCGTTCAAGCTCTTCAATGCTTCCACTTGGGAACTCCGCATGTGTCGCGCAGCCGACAGAGATGGAAACTGAATCAACAATTTTCCCTTTCCAGGAAGACACATTGTCCTGGATCTCGCGCAGCAAGGCCTCGCAGTCTGAAGCATAAACGATCGCCATAAACTCATCTCCGCCGGTACGATACACCTTTCCACGGTTTCCCAGCGCTGAAAGCAAGCAATAGGCTGCACCGCAGATCAGTTCGTCTCCCGCGGCATGCCCCATACTGTCATTCACCAACTTCAGTCCATTGACATCCGCAGAAATGACAGTCAACTCTCTGTCAATTCCTGATTCCTGCAGCTCCGCAACATCTACCTCATAGCAATGGCGATTAAACATTCCAGTAAGCTCATCCGTTCTGGAAATTCGGATCAGGTGCTCTTCTCTCCGCTTGTCTGCGTCAATGTTCTGGATCGTATAGATTACAACATCCGGCTTCCGGTCCATTTCGCCCTGTACGCGAATATACTGCGCGCGGAACCAACCGATACGGCTGCTGACAAATTCATCAGAGATGCTCTTGCGGTTAATCAAGCGCTCAGGAACGGTGGTAATGTCTGTAAATCTCCAGAAAGCATCCACCATATCCGCAGTAATGTGCGCTCTCAGCCCCTGCGTCATATGGGTGTGATCCTGCCCCGGTACAATGGGAAGCTTGCGTAAGACTTCCTCACGCAAGGACATCTCTGTGGACTCGGTGAAATTAATTAAGTTGACATAATCATAGATTTCAGCCATGGAGTCCAAAATACCAAGATTCTCCTGCAGGGTTCGCTTTTGCTCTTCCGCCTCAGCATACTGACTGATCATCTTTCGATAATAACTATTCGTAGCTTTGCTGAGCATCAGACCGACAAGAAACATCACCGCGGCTTCGATGGTGCACCCGGAAAAGATGTTGATGAAGCCCTCCAACGTCGTTTTGAAATCCGTGCGAAGCTCGACGATATACATCGCCTCCATCCACATACCGAGGGCCATAATCAGATAATTCAGAAACGACACGCCGATGTAAGCCCAGGAATCCAAAAGCAGAAGGCTGAGGAGCGGAACGACAAACCATGTCAGCCGGATCGATATATGGGCAAAGCTCATGTAGCAAAGGAGAAAATCAAGCGCAACCAACGCAATGACGCTTGGGACATAGCTGTAAGGCAGTTTTTTCAATATCAGCGAATCGCCGCCTGCTACCAGAGCCACCGCAACAGTGACAATCGCACAGGCGAGATAGCTTGTTTGACGGAATACACCGCACATAATCCCAAGGGCGATAGCAGGACCGGTCAGGATGCAAAACCAGAGTGTCTGATTCAGAGTGCGATTGACCTTGCGGCGGTTATCTCGCCGGAAGCTTTCAAAATCCATGGTTGTTTCAAGCTCATGTTTTTCCATAAGTCGTCTCGCACGCACCTTTCCTCCGGCATGTCCAAGCTGCGCTGTGTCGCTTTGCTCAATCCAACCTTATTGTATCATATTCCCACCAAAAAACAAGCATTATTTCACCCTGCTTCTAACGTGACGCAAGAAACTGCTCCGAAATCGACCTTACCGTCTTCCTTGTATTATAGAGTACAGCAAACTAATTCTTGACCGTCAGACATCGTCGATGGACGGGAGCTCCATGGTCTGCATCACGTCCATCATATTGCTGATTGATATTCGTGCCATGTATCGCACCTCCTTGCGACACAACAAACACCACACTTTTTCACAAAAGTCCAGGCAAAAGTTTTCCCTGCTTTTTGGGGAGCATTCCGCAAAACTTGAACTTCTATTCATCCCCACGTGCGTGGGGCGTATGGTCGATCTCGGCCAGCGTGATCTGAATGTCGTTCGGTTCATCCCCACGTGCGTGGGGCGTATGTTCTCGTTCCTCAAAGAATTTGTAATTTGCGCGGTTCATCCCCACGTGCGTGGGGCGTATGGCAGAACGGAGTGAAGATCGGCCGCAACCGGCGGTTCATCCCCACGTGCGTGGGGCGTATGCCATATTCCCCCATCACGTATCTGATAGCGTCCGGTTCATCCCCACGTGCGTGGGGCGTATTACAACATGCCGTATCCTCGCCGTGATACACCGTAACCATGATATCGAAGATGTGGCCGGTCTCGGCATAGCGCACCTCAATGGGAGTCTGCTCCAGGAAGGCAGGCATAGCTGCAATCTGCTCCGGCGTTACCTTGGACAGAACCTCCAGCTCCGCGTCCGCGTCGCCGCCCACGATACCCGCGGCAGCGGCGGCAGGGATCCCCCGCAGTCCGCCGGTATGGGGGACCACCACGCTCTTGACGTTTTTGATGATGTTGCCGCTGACCTCAATCAGCAGACGTTCGGGAACCGCGCCAAGGACAGCCCGGGCTTTGGCTGCAGCATAGGCGATTGCGATGGGTTCCGTGCAGCCCATGGCTGGCCGCAGCTCTTCCTTCAAGGTTTTAACGTAGTTCTGATAACAGGTGTCGTTCCGGTTCATGGCAGCCTCCTGTAAAAAATATATTTCTGCGTTCATCTTATTACCCGCCGGCATGGCTGTCAACGCGTTCTGTCTATTCGGGCTCTAACCCTGCTTATTCTGTCACCGTTTCCGCCGCCCTGTCCTTGACAAACGAAAGCGGCTGGTTTAAAATACATTGACAGATACCGCAAACAAAAAAACAGGAGTTGAGCAACATGGAACAGGATCACCGCACGCTTTTGATCACTTGCTTCGAGCCCTTTGGAGGGGAAGCGGAAAACGCTTCGATGCTGGCAGTGGACGCTCTGCCGGATACCGTCGGTCCGTGGCGTCTGCAGAAAGCGCTGCTTCCCGTGGAATTCGGCACTGCCGGAGATCGGGCGATCGCCCTGGCAGAGGAGATCGGAGCAGAGGTCGTGATCTGCGTGGGCCAGGCTGCCGGACGGGTTGCCGTCACCCCGGAGCTTGTCGCGCTCAACCTGCAGCACGCCCCAATCCCCGACAACGCAGGCCGGTCTCCCCAGGACGTTCCGGTAGTCCCCGGGGCCAGGGAGGCCTATTTCTCCACCCTTCCCTTGCGGGCCATGACCGAGGCGATCCGCGCAGAAGGCATCCCCGCGGCGCTTTCCTACAGCGCCGGGCTCTACGTCTGCAACGACCTGTATTACCGCGTGCTCCATCATTTCCGGGGGACCGGCGTCCGCGCAGCCTTTATCCACGTTCCGGCCTTCCGCGGTACGCCCTCCATGGAACCTTCCGTTGCCGCCCGCGCCTTAGTCCTGGCTATTGAGCGGATCCCCGTAGAAGCGGAACCGCAGCCCGAAGTATCAGGAAAAACGCATGGATAAGAAAACAACGCGCGGCGCGCTGATCGGCGCAGCCTTTCTGATGGCGACCTCGGCCATCGGGCCGGGCTTTTTGACCCAGACGGCCGTGTTCACATGCTCCCTCGGGGCCAGCTTCGGCTTTGTCATTCTGATCTCCCTGCTCATGTCCGCCATTGCCCAGGTGAACATCTGGCGGGTGCTGTGTTATTCCGGCCTGCGCGGGCAGGACGCCGCCAACAGTCTGGTCAAGGGCCTGGGCTTCTTCCTGGCCGGTATGATCGCGCTGGGAGGTCTGGCCTTCAATATCGGCAACGTGGGCGGCGGCGCACTGGGTTTCAATGCGCTCTTCGGCCTCCCCGATACCGTTGGCTGTCTGATCACCGGACTTCTGGCGATCGTGATCTTCCTCTCCAAGCGGGCCAAGTCCATCGTGGATCAGGTCGTCAAATATCTCGGCGCGGGGATGATCCTGGTAATCCTTGTGCTGGTATTTCTGACGAAGCCGCCGGTGGGAGAGGCAGTCAAAAACACCTTCCTCCCCTCCGCGGAGCCGGGCGAGCTCTTCCCGGCGATCCTGACCCTTCTGGGCGGCACCGTCGGGGGCTATATCACCTTCGCCGGAGCCCATCGATTGATCGACGCCGGACTGACCGGGAAAGAAAACCGGAAGCTCGTAGACCGGAGCGCCGTCACGGGGATCCTGATCGCCGCGATCTTCCGTGTCCTTCTGTTCCTGGCAATCCTGGGCGTTGTGACCCGGTTCGCGGGCATCGATCTGACAGATCCGTCTAAGAACGAAGCTTTTGAAGGAGCGACAGCCTACAGCGGCATCAGCAATCCCGCCGCTTACGCCTTCAAGATCGGGGCCGGAGATCTGGCTTACCGATTTGCTGGCCTGGTGATCCTTGCTGCGTCGATCACCTCGGTGATCGGTGCTGCCTACACCTCGGTTACCTTCCTGAAGACCTTCCACCCTTCCATCGAGAAGCACGAGAATCTGTGGATCATCGGCTTCATCGCGGTCTCCACGACGGTCATGACGGTTCTGGGCGGCGCGGCGAAGCTGCTGGTGCTGGCCAGCGCCGTGAACGGTCTGATCCTGCCCCTGACCCTGGGCGTCTGTCTGGTTGCCTCGCAGAATAAGCAGATCATGGGAACGGACTACCGCCATCCAACCTGGCTCCTGATACTCGGCGTCCTGGTGGTTCTGGCCGCCGCCTGGGTCGGTGCGACCTCCCTCGGCAGCCTGGCGAATCTGTTCTGATCAGACACGCATCCTTCATCATAGCGCATCAGCCATTCATTTCATTTGGAATAAGCTGAATGAATTGACCGCCTCCGTCCGGGAATCGGACGGAGGCGGCAGTCTTTGTTTACAGTGTCTTCGTTTTTGACCGTCAGTCATCGTCGATGGACGGAATCTCCGCCGAGCGCATCACGTCGATCATCAGCCTGGCGGCCAGCGTGAAGCCTAACTCGAAAGCTTCCTCTTCCGTCACGCTGACGACGTCGTTGAAGGCATCCATCGTTTTTTGGTACTGCTCCGTCTCCTCTGCGTTCAGCATCGCTTTCAGCTTGTCCTGGTTCTTCGCGTACAGGCAGAGCGTCCGCTCCAAGGAAGAGCCCGACTTTACGGGCCGATCCTTATAGGTCAGACCGCAGGTCCAGATCTCTTCCAGCATGCTCATTTTCTCACCTCCTCCCGTCCTGCGAGAGGAGCGCGTGGCGCACACTGTGCGCCGCTACAGGTACGCTCTTCGGTCTCGCTGATACAACAAGGCGACGCAGCATCGGTCAATTCCGATACCTCGTCGCCTAGTTCTGCCATTTGCATTGCCGTGAGAAAGGTCTGCTTTACGGTCAGCAGCTCGATCCACGTTCTCTCGTCGCATCCCTCAGGGACGCCGCTGGTGAAAAACTCCTGCATGACGGTGTTCAGGATCCCGCCGTACTTCTCGCCCGGGCCCTCGCCCAGGTACAGGTCGCTGATGGATATTCTTGCCATGTGTCGTGCCTCCTCTTTCTGTAGGTTTCCGACACAACACATACTACACTTTTTCCCAAAAGTCCAGACCAAAGAATCGGAAACCACAAACTTTTTCAGATCAGGATTCCGTTGCTGTGGTCGATCTCATGCTGGATGATCTGGGCGGTCCAGCCGGTGAAGGTTTTCAGCCGGAGCTGCATCTGCTCGTTTTGATACCGGACTTTGATTTTGCGGAAGCGCTTGGTCTTGCGCACGCCGATCAAGGAGAGGCAGCCCTCTTCGGTCTCGTAGGGTTCTGAGGCCTTCACGATCTCCGGGTTGAACATCACGGCGTCGGTGCCCTCGTTGTCGAAAACGATGATCCTCACCGCTTCCCCGATCATATTGGCGGCCATGCCGACACAGCCGTCGCGATGCGCGGCCAGGGTGTCCAGCAGATCCCGGGCAATGGGCAGATCCTCCGCTGTCGCCGGTCTGGACTTCCGGGCCAGAAAAATGGGGTCCTTTACGATGGGTCGTTCAGGCATTCCGTTTCTCTCCTTCTTCAGGTTCCATGGATTTCTGTGTGATGTGGTTTTCACCTTATCCGTTTCCTCAGCAAGCGTTATATGCTCCTTACAGCAGACCGTTCGCATCGAGCCAGCTGCGGACGCTCTCTCCGGAATTGGCCGCATAGCTTCCGGTGATGGGAAGGCCCTTCCTGACGGTTGCTCCCGGCGCGCACTGCCGGATCGTTTTCTCGCTGCCGCCCATTCCGCTGCCCTCGTTGGTGCAGAGAGGGAGGATCGTCTTGCCGGTGAAATCATACCGTTCCAGGAAGGTCGCTACGGCCATGGGGATCGTACCCCAGTAATTGGGATAGGCCAGGATGATGGTGTCGTAGGCGTCGAGGCTGTCCGGGTAACGGACCAGCTCGGGCCGAGCCTTCTCCCGCAGATGCTTTTTTGCCTCTTCGATGCAGATCATGTAGTCCGGGGAATAGGGTTCCTTCATTTCGATCCTGAAAATATCAGCGGGGATCATTTCATTTATTAGATTGCAAACGATCTCTGTATTTCCCACCTCAATATACCGCAGTGCGCCGCCGAAGTAGTTTTCGTCTGCCCGGGAAAAGAAAGCGATCAGAGTTTTCATGGTGTTGTCCTCCTATTTCATAAAGTCCGATCTCCGTCAGCCATCCTGTATTCTTTTCTCAAACCGGAACATGCCGTCCGGGAACTGCTCGTCCATCTGCTCCGCCGCCTCGGGGTCGTTGGGATCGGGGTGGTGGCTGTTATAGAACTCCACGATGTGGAAGCCGCAGCGGTTGACGTAGAAGTGGATGTTGCGTTTCTCAAAATAGGGTGTGACTGTCTCCCATACCCGCACCTCCGGGTGCAGCTTTTCCACTTCACACCAGGCGGCGTAACCGATGCCCTTGCTGTGGGCCTTCGGAGAGACGAAGAGCAGGTCCAGATCGCCCCGGTCGCCCTCGACGCGGAGCACCACGCCACCGACCTTTTTCCCGTCCAGCCAGATGCGCCAGGCCTCGCCGCCGTCGATGGAGCGCTCGATGGTCTCCCGGGAGATGATCTCACCCTCTTCCTCAAAGTGGTCGTCCCGGCGGCCGAATTCCTCCAATGCGCCATAGTTGAAGGCCTCCTGGTTGTCCAGGATGAATTGCTCCCGGTCCTCTGGAGTCCGCGCTTTCAGCACAATGTTTGTCATCTGTCGACACCCTCACATTAGATCCATTCAGATCCTGTTTCCGAATTCATACGCCTGCCGGAGCCAGTCCAGCTGCTCGTCGTCGAGGTCGTCCGGGCCGCCGAGGACGATATGGTGCGTCCAGCGATTTGGTTGGGCTTCGGTTTTCGCGGCGATCTGCGGGGATCCCAGCGGGTACGACAGGCCCAGCGTCAATACGAGAAAATGGGGCGGCAGTTGCATTTTCGGCAGCACCCGCAGCATGGACACGCAGGCGAAGACCCGGCGGTTTTTCAGGGAGATCTGGGTCTTATGGACAACCGCCGAAAAGGCCCCGAGCGCCGCGATCCGGTCCAGCAGCGCCTCATACAGCGCCCGCTCCTCCGGTTTCCCGTCAAAGAAAAACAGTTCATCCATCGTCATAATCAAGATATTTGATGTAAAAGTACTTATTCAGCTTCGGATCCGATTTATCTTCTCTTACAAATTCCAGT
This sequence comes from Oscillospiraceae bacterium, assembly GCA_016292255.1. Classification (GTDB taxonomy): domain Bacteria; phylum Bacillota; class Clostridia; order Oscillospirales; family Oscillospiraceae; genus JAFRPC01. The sequence continues at coordinate 36,955 of JAEEZZ010000148.1, read as the reverse complement.
TCAAATCCGCATTTTTCGTAGAAGGCAGACGCCTGAAATCCATTGGTGCAGCAGTTTATGTTGTGAAAGCCCCTGCCGTGATAGAACGCTTCGACCGCCTTGATCATCTGCGTTCCTATTCCTTTCCTTCTGTAAGCCTCTTTCACAACCAATTCGTCCATATAGATCTCTGAGAAAAATGTTGCGCCGGAAACAACTCCAACGATTTCATCGCCGATCGTCGCCGCAAAGCAAAACGGCGTGTAATTGCACGAGACCCCATTTTCGGCTTCATATTTTTCCTGTTCCGCTTCGATAAAGGCCTCGATCGCTCTGCTTGATTTGATTTTTCTGATATCCATAATTCCCTCGTCAAGCAGGGTTTTTCGGGTTCTCCCGCTCCCGATACGCGCATGGTATAGAGCGGATGAATGTTGCTCCCATTATCGCCTTGCAATCGTCCCTCACAGCAGTTCCGGCATTTCTGCGGCGCAATGACGGCGCGGATCGTGCCGCCGCGCCATTCCGGCAGAGGAGATCCATTTTATTGCAGCCGATTCTCTTCCAGGATCTGCAGTCCTTTCTCCGGGTCGAGACCGATGATCTCCTGAATGACTTGAAACTCGCGGGTTTGGTGCAGCCGGTCCAGGACGGTGAGCAGCTCCTGTTTTCCGTATTTTCCGATGAACATGGCCAGAGCCTTGATGGCGTTGGTGTCCTCCGCGCTGGCATAGAAGCCGGTCCGGCAGTCGCGTAGTCCGTCACAGGCCCAGCAGCCGTCGATCCCCTTCTCTTTGCAGCAGGCAGCCGTCGGGCAGATCCCGTTGGGAGAGCAGGTCGCGTAGGAGCAGGCGTTGTAGGCCGTCCGGCAGGAGCCGCACCATTCCGTCAAAAAGCAGTGATCGCAGGACAGGCCGCAGTAGGCAATGGGGTCCACGCCCTTGCGGGCCCTTTGGCACAGCTTGTTTTTGATCCGGCACATGGCCTCGACGTGCATGATCCAGTGGCGACTGAAGGGCATTTTCAGCAGGCCCAGGAGGTTCTTCCCGCACCAGTAGTCGATGAGCCAGAACGCGTTTTCGTCGGTGCTGACGCAGCGGCTGTCGATCAGCCTCTGCCGATCCTCCTCTGAAAACCGGCGTTTCAGGTCTTTGTATTCCAGCTCCCGTAGCAGCCCGTTCGTCGATTCCATGACGGCTTTGCAGTATTCACACAGCGCTTTTACGTCCATCTGCTCCGAAAACGCGGCGATCTCCGCCCCCTGCAGCTCGTTGCCGGTGGTAATGAGCGGGCTCTTGATCCGTTCCTGCCAACCGCCCGCAAAGAGGATCTGGGCGTCCTGCCTGATCAGCGTGTGGGCCACAACGTCCTCTATTCGGAAGATGTGCCACATGGAATAGGCCAGGGTCTTGCTCTGATAGCCCTTGGCGCCGGCAAAGGGCATCGCCGAAAAGGCCTCCGGCGGATAATTTTCCGCGATGGATGCGATCAGCCCGAACAAATCGTTCCGAAGCTCAATCAGGACCTCGATCCCCTCCCGGAAGCTCGCTTCCTTCCCGAGCAGGGCCTGCATCTTTTTGTTCTTGTCTGCCCATTCCTGATTCATCGTGTGCTCCTTTCGTTCTTCCCGAGCAGGTGTGCCGCCTTAAGGCAGCTCGGAAAGCGCGTGGATCTTTCGATACGGCGTCTCCACATCCGAGGCCGGGTTCGCGGCGATCAGGATCGGCGTGATGCCGAGCTTCGCCGCGCCCTCCAGGTTTTGCGGGCTGTCGTCAACAAAAGCGGTTTCCCGGGCGTCGCAGCCGCATTTCCGCAGCGCGTCCAGGTACATCCGCGGGTCCGGCTTGAAAACGCCCAGCGCGAAGCTGTAAGTGGCAAAGGAAAAGTACTGCCGCACGCCCAGGGTACGCAGCTGGTTTTCGATGCTGGGCCAGGTATCCGAGATGATCCCGAGGCGATAGGTTTTGCTGAGGGCTTCGATAGCCTCTTTCGCGCCGGGATAAAGGACGTAGTTGTCCATATTGTAGGTTCTGTCCTCGGCGAGCCTTTTGATCTCGTCCTCCGTCAACCTCAGCCCCAGTGCTTCGGAGACGATCCGGTAGTATTGATAAAACTGCCCAGCTTCTTCTTCCTCATCGCGGACCGCATGGTTCTTTAGCAGGTATTCCACCCCCGTCATCCATGCCCTGCGGATCTGCTCCGCGGCGCATTCCTTCAGCCGTTCTCCGGCGAGGTCAAAGAACAGGTTCGTAAACATCCAGTCCCCGGAAGCCGGGTAATCGATCGTATTGCCGACGTCCAGAAACAGGACGGACTTATTCGTCAACAGCTCGTGCATGATTCCTCCTATTCCGTCTTTCGGATCGGGTGCCGGATCACGGTTTTCAGATTCTCCGGCGGGGTTTTCCGGGCGTCGCTGAGGTAGATCTCATGGTGGAGGCGCTGATCCGTGAGGTCTAGGGCAAAGCCCTGCGCCTCCAGGAAGCGGTGCATGCGTTCCACGGTGGCGGGCTCGTCGTCGTAGGACCCGCTGTGCATGCACTGGACGCACAGGCCCTCGTCATAAGTCCAGAACTCCACGGACGAGAAGTCCATTTTCTTTTTATTCGTAGCTTCCTGGATCGCCCAGTAGAAATCCGCCCGGGTCACGAAGTCCGGCAGACGGATCACGGAGATCCACTGGAATTTCTCTTTGTGGGCGTAGTCGATCCCCGTCACGCCCTCCTGCCGCCAAAAGCCCTCCAGCGGCGGGACGACGTAATCGAAATAACCCTCGATCCGGTGATCGCCCTTTTTGCTCATTTTGATCGTGTAGGCGATACCGTACAGCAGCCCAATGGCCTGCTGATACGCCCCGCCTTCCTCGTTGGGGTCGCCCTCTCCCCGGACCGCGAGATAGTTTACGGGCGGTACGGTCACAATGGACGGCGTGTCCTTCGGCAGATAGAACTCTTTGTATTCCTTCTTGAAATCAAAGGCCATTTTTTTCATTCTCCATTTCCGGTGGCGAGTTTCTGTGGTATGTTTCATGAGCGGTCATAGATTCAACTCCTGTTCCGAATGGGAATGCTGCAGCTCGTGATGATGCCGGTGCTCCTCTTCGGAGAGATAATGGTTGTGCGAATGCTCGTGGGTGATCGTATGAGTGTGGGTCGATCCGTCGTGGGTGTGGGTGATGGTATGGGTGTGCAGGTGGGTGTGCCGGCACTTCAGAGTGTCAATCACGACTAAGGCCGTGCCCGCGATCATTACCGCCAGGGCGGCCAGGTACAGGGCCGACAGCTTCTCCCGCAAAAACGCGAAGGAGAGGGCCGCGCCGATGAAGGGAGCCACCGCGTAATAGGCGCTGGTCTTCGCCGCACCGAGGGTGCTCTGGGCCCGGACGTAGAGGAAGATGCTGAGCCCGTAGGCCACGAAGCCCAGGACGAGGGCCGCCCCGATCCACTTGGCCGCAGGGAACTCCTCGCCCCGCAGCAGGGCGATGGCCAGGGCTCCGAGGCCGGAAAAAACGCCCTTCAGAATGACGATCTCATAGGTGCTCTTCGACGAGATCTTCCGGGTGCAGTTGTTTTCCAGGCCCCAGCAGGAGGCCGCCAGCAGCACCAGCAGCGAGCCCGTGGAGAGCCGGAAGCTCTCCGCTCCCTCGAAGGAGAGCAAGGCGCTGGCCAGGGTGATCAGCCCGACTGCATGCCAGAGCCGCCCGGAGACGGCCTCCCGGAACACCAGCAGGGCGATGACCGTGGTGGCCACGATCTCGAAGTTGCCCAGCAGGGACGCCGAGGAGGCGTTGCCGTACCGGATGCCCAGCATCAGGAAGATCGGCGCGGCGATGTCCAGCGCAATCATCCCGATCACAAAGGGCAGATCTTTTTTGTTCAGCTTTTCGGCCTTCGCCCGGTCCTTCGGGTTGCAAAGCCACAAAAGCCCGATCCCCAGCCCAGCCCCGAGGTACAGCAGGGCCGCCAGCATGGTGGGGCCGATCTCTTCCAGCAGCAGCTTGGAGACCGGCACGTTGACGGCGTAGAACTCCGCCGCAAGCAGGGCGAAGAGTATTGCCCGGATTTTCGATTGATTCATATTTTTGCTCCTGATACTCGCAGCCATTGCGAGTCTCTTTTAGGATACCGTCATAGAATAACTGATGTCCAGCAGTTCCCGGATCGTCTGCTCCGCAGCAGAGCCGTCCAGCAGGACGCCCAGCCAGTGGGTTTTGTTCATGTGCCAGGCGCGGACGATCCCCGGCTGACCGAGATAGGACCCGCCAATAATGGGCCCAGTCTTCACGTCCAGCAAAAACACTTTTCCATCTCCGGGGAGGCCCAGTTTTCCGCGCTCCACGTCCATCACGACGCCAAACCATTTCCGGTTGTCCCCATGGCGGAACACAAAGGTCTCTGGGTAGTCCGGCCACAGATATTCCGGCTTTACGCCGTAGACCTGATCCACATATTGGATCAATTCCGCTGTTGTTTTCATGTCGATCCTTCTTCCAACGCCTTTGCTGCGCGAATGATTTCATCCAATTGCCAGAAAATGTGACCGCGGTTGTTTTGCGCTTGCAGATACAGGGGTATATTGAAATTTGGTGGAACAAGTGGAACAGGGGCCGATTTTTGAGACGCAGCAAGGGATTGCGGCGTTCCACATACGCGGATTTTTGTGGAACACAGGTGGAACGCAAGTGGAACAGCAGCCCATCCGTTCCATCTGCGTTCCGCCTGCGGGACAGCTGTTTTCACGGAAGTGGAACACGGAAATCTGAGGCCCGGCAAGGGTTTTCCGGCTTCTGTTCCACATGGGACAGCTTTTGCGCAGATAGGAGCTGCTCTGCAGCATTATGACTGTAGTGTTTTGATCAGGGCGGCGCATCCTTCGGTCACGTCGCGCCAGGTGGCGTCGAAGTTGTCGGTGTACCAGGGATCGGCAACCTCCTCCCCTGCCCGCTCCGTGAAGTCCAGGAGCAGGCGGAGCTTGCGATGCGGGTCGCCGCCGACGACGCGCTGGGCGTTGCGGATATTGGCACGGTCCATGCAGACAATCAGGTCGTAATCGTCGTAATCGGCACGGGTCATTTGCCTGGCGTGATGCCCGGCGCACCCGATCCCATGCTCCGCCAGCTTCCGACGCGCAGGGGGATAGACCGGATTGCCGATCTCCTCCCGGCTGGTGGCCGCGGACGCGATCTCAAATTCCGCCTCTACTCCCCTATTTCGGACCATGTCCTTCATTACAAACTCCGCCATCGGACTTCGGCAGATATTCCCATGGCAAATAAATAGTATCTTTGTCATAAATAAATGCTTCCTCTTTTGTGCCAGTTCAAGTATTGAAACCAGCGTACAGGTCTGTGCGGGGATTTCCAAAAGGGGGTTGACCCCTTTTGGCCGTTTAAATGAGGGGAATCCAGAGGGGGGAGAGATTCGGAATCTTCCCCCTCTGGCCGGTTCTTTGCCAACTTTCTTGCCGGAACAAGAAAGTAGGCCGTCGGAGACATGCCAGCTATCCAAGGACATAAGGCAAATAGCAACGTTGTCTTTTTTGATGTAAATCATACATTGATTATTCATTTTGATATTTCTGAAATGCTTCTTCAAACAACCGATTAGTTTCATCTATAAAACGATGTTTATTTTTTAGCAACTCAGAAAACTTCCCATACAAAGCATCATATATGATTTTATGTGCAGCGTTCTGAATTATTCCGTCTATTGGTTCGTCCATCTGGAATATTATATCTTCATTAGTTGCTTCATCCAAAAGAAATAGAATGTCCTCTTTTGAAATACTGTCAATACTGTTGTTTTCTCCTTTAGAATTTCTAAAAAAGGCTCTTCCTGAGTTAATGATTAAGTACTTCATAATTATTCTTCCTCTCATAATATGCTGACTCTCCTGCTTCCAAGCAATCCAGTAAAGCTTTAATATTTTTAATCTTTTTCCCTGTTTTTGAAACAAGCTCTTTGTCGCTTGGTAAACCAAAATATCTTTCATACACAACAGGATCACAATGTATATCGCGGTGCGTATAGATAATATAATCAGGCTTTATTGATGCACCTACTGTACTATTATGTGTAACTATTATAATCGGTATTATCCGAGAAAGATCTTTAATTAGTTTATTTACACTATTCTTCAAAAACAGATTATCGAAAGATGATTCTGGTTCATCAATAAGGAGCATATCGTTCCCGATAGCGCCATTTATCTCTTGTAAAAGCCTAAATTCTGCACGTTCCCCACCAGAAACAGGAAATCCGTACTCGTTTAGAATTTTGTATTCAACAAGTGCAAAATATTTGTAATAATCAGTTTCCGGAACTTCAATCAAGTCAACAAGGCTTTGTAAAAACATAAACGGATTTTCTTTGTATGATTCAACTAATGGTGCAAAAGCTGCTGTCTTTTTACCGCACAATGTCCTGAACTCATTTGCCCCATTGAATGCTCTTTTCTCTATTTGAACCGTAAAACGTCCAAGCTTTTGGGTTTGCAGAATTTTCTGTCTCTTAATTATCGAAGCAAGTTGGTTGAATCGTCTGATTTTCTGTCTATTTAGCTGGATATCATAAAATTTAATTTCAGGAACGCTGGTTGCCGCACTCCGGATATGTAAAGATTTTTTTATTTCAATTACAGCAGTGTTGACCCACTTGGCTTCAAGATTCCGCTTTACCTCATTTCGATAAATTTGGATTAACTCAATAAGCAATGTAATTAAGTCTTTACGCTCAATATGTCTATCAATAATATCTCTATATTCCTTAACTTCGAGTAAATTTTTCACTGACTCAATAAGGCTTTTTAACGTGCTGAGGCTATTTTCCATAAATTGTGACTCGTTATAAAGAGTGCATTTGGAAAACATATCTGCGCGGTCTGTTTCTTTTGCGAACTTTATTAGTGAGTTAATATATATATCTAGATTTGCCTGGTCTTCATTGTAGGAAATACTTTTGACATCGTTCACAACATCACTGAAATCTCTAAAGTATGAATCGGCAAAACCACTCCGTTTTGCTGCAATGTCCTGAATAAACTGCTGTGCCGCTTTATCAGGATTACGTTCAATCAAATCAAATTGTTTTATATATTTTACATGCTCATACTGCGTATTAATGCTATCCATCAAATATGTTTTTCCGGAAGATCTTTCACCGATAACAACATTTAATCCAGTGGAGATAGGTAAATCTTGAAGCACTTCAAAGCGACTATTGCCTTCTGTTTCTGACAGCGCAACGCCACGTTTAGATAATAGACATTTTTTTATCTCACTCAGTGTCACTGCATTAATATCAAAGAACGTTTGTCTGGTGGGGAATGAACTGTTTTTGATATCAGGACGTATATCACTAAAATATACAGGAACAAGTGACCGTTCATCATTAATTTTATAGATGAATTTTTTTATGCTTCCTACTTCTCCGCATAATATTTCATTTCCAAACGCATCGAGAATGTCGTCTTTTACAACAGGAGCCTTTTCGATATGGGGAATCCATAAATACTTTCCTAAATCAACGAATATTGATTTTATATCAGAAAACGAAACATAATCCGTTGGTGCGTTGATTCGAGAATTAATCTGGTCACATTTTACTGAAAAATCAAGAGCATCTTCTGGAGCAGTAATACATATAATATGGCCAAATCCCTTTGAGCCAATATTTATTTCTATCCCCGGTAGTACTTCGCAATTGTATTCTCGTAATAACACATCACGAATGTCACTGTATTGTTGATAATTAAACATGTTATGATTTGTAATCGCTATCCCATTAATTCTTAAGTTGCAAATATACTGTTTTAATGATTCTAATGAAAAGTCGAAATACTTATCACTTTTTGTAACCATTGTATGCACATGTAAATCTAATTTTTTCATTTCTTCCCCAGCTCCATTTTTGCATAAGTAGCGTTATCAAATAAAACTAATCAGATACGTTTATGCTATTGACTGTATCATAGAAAAAAATATGTTATTTACAGCTAAACCCAACTTAGAAATAATACGTTTTTGCTCATTTATAGGTGGTAGTGGAACAAGCAAACTGTCCCAAAGACCCCGATTAATTATCGGTGTAGCAGTTCCTCCTGCTTTTTCTTTCATCGAACTAATAAAATAATGGGAAGTCATCACTGAAAGCAAATAATCACTGTTTACAATAATCGGAGTTATTGCGTTGATCTGTTGATTAAATGTAACCTCCCTATCTGCTATTGCCCCTTTTCCGATTGAGCCTCCAATACAAACTTGAAGAATCGTTCCGACGCAACCTACTCTTGCTACTTGTTTTCCAAGCAAAGAAAGTGCTTGTTTGCCGTAGAAAATCGTATTATGTTGGATATCTCCTGGAGAAATGAAAGGAATATCTGTGCCCAAATATTCCGGATGAGTTTTTGATGGTGTGTTTCCAGTTTGAGTAATCCCGACCTGGCATAACCTTACCCATTTCCAGCTCTCCGGGATGTCGAATGGGATTTCGTCCTCGGTGATTTCCGGGAGGGGCTTTTCTTTTTTGAGCTTTCCGGCTTTGATGAGGGATTGCTTTTCGCGCTGGATTTGTTGGAAGAGGTCCTCGCCGGTGCCTTCTTCGGGGCGCTGCTCGACGAGCTTGCCTTGGATGGCAAGCTGGAGGAGGGATTTCTGCAGGTCGCCAGGGAAGCGCTTGTTCAGGTCCTCCAGGCGGTTCCACGCCTGTTCGTATCGGTCCACCAGCGGCAGCAGTTCTTCGATCCTGGCAACGATGCGCTTCTGCTCAGCCAGCGGCGGGAGGGGAAGTAGTCTCTCCTCAGTTCCCGCTTTTGTTACATGAATCATCGCTAAACCGTGACCGCTTCTTTTGATATTCTCAGTGTCAGCCAGGAGGAAATAATAAAGGTATTCTTTATCGATGCACACCGAACAATCAATTCTCCAAATATGATAATGGTAAATTACCTTATTTCCTTTCCATATAAACGGGCCAAATGATGCGGACCATGCATAAAGCAGATCGCCATAATCACAGTATTTTTCTTCTTCTAATTCCAAGTCTGAATAGTACCAACTATTGCTAGTAAAAAGATTACCAACACGTAAAACAGGATATTTCCCTTTATCAAGCAATTCTTTCTGACAATAGGCGCGCCCATTATGTAATACCGCAACATTTTTAATACGTACAAAAATCCATGAATCCGGTATATCGAAAGGAACTTCGTTATCGTAAATCATTTGATTTATCTTTCCAGATTTATAACAACAAGCCTCCATCCGACTGTATAACTCCGCAGCGGTCCCTTCCTCGGGGCGCTGCTCGACGAGCCTGCCCTGGATGGCAAGCTGGAGGATGCTGTTTTTCAGTTCCCGGGGCGTCATGGCTGGTTCCCTCCCAGCAGGGCGGTGATCTCGGCCAGGACGCGGTCGATCTCGGCGTTGAGGCTGGCCCGCTCCTCCTGGTAGCGCTGGATCAGGTCCAGGGGGGCCAGGATCTCTTCCTCCTCGTGGGGGTAGCCGCACTGGTCCAGGTTGCCGTTCAAGTCCTTTTCGTCCAGGAAACGGGAGGCTGGGAAGCGTTTGGCCTTGTCGAAGCCGTCGGCGGAGAGTTCTTTCCGGTCGTTCCACCACTCGACGACGGGGGCGAAGTGCTCCGGCTTCATGGGCTTGGTCTTGGAGAAGTGCTTGTAGCCATCGGGCATGTCCAGACGGTAGAACCAGGTCTCCTCCGTGGGGCCGGTGCGGTCAAAGAAGAGGATATTCGTTGTGATGGAGGTATAGGGCGAGAAGACGCTGCCGGGCATGCGGACGACGGTATGCAGATTGAACTCCGTCAGCAGCTTGCGTTTGATGTTCAGCTTGGCGTTGTCGGTGCCGAAGAGGAAACCGTCGGGGAGGATGACGGCGGCGCGGCCGTTTTCCTTCAGCCGGTACATGACCACGGACATAAAGAGGTCCGCGGTCTCGGAGCTGGCGAGATCGGCGGGGAAATGATTCTTGACCTCGGCCTTCTCGCTGCCGCCGTAGGGGGGATTCATGAGGATCACGTCGAACTGGTCGTCCTCGGTGTAGTCCAGCACGTCCTTCAGGAGGCTGTTGTCGTGGTAGACCTGGGGCACGTCCACGCCGTGGAGGAGCATATTGGTGACGCAGAGCATATAAGGAAACTGCTTCTTCTCGACGCCGTAGACGGACTGGCCGAAGGCTGCCCGGTCCTCCACGGTGGCGACCCGCTTTTCCAGCTCCTTGAGCCAGGAGGTCAAAAAGCCGCCGGTGCCGCAGGCAAAGTCCGCCATGCGCTCACCGATCTTGGGCACGATCATCCGGGCCATGAACTCGGTAACGGCCCGGGGCGTGTAGAACTCGCCGGAGGAGCCCGCGCTCTGGAGCTCCCGGAGGATGGATTCGTAGATCTCGCCGAAGGCGTGGCTCTCCTCGTAGTCGCTGAGGTCCAGGGCGTCGATGACATTGAGGACCTGGCGGAGGAGGACGCCGTCCTTCATGTAGTTGTTGGCGTCCTCGAAGGTGGTGCGGACGATGGCCTTCTTGATGGGCGTCTCCGGGGTGACGGTCACACCGGGGATGGTGTTCCCGGCGGCGTCCGTCGCGTTCTGGCCTTTCAGCACAGGGAAAAGGACGTTGTTGACGAAGTTCAGCAGGGTGTCGCCGGTCATGGCCGCGCCGCTGCGGTCGTCAGCGGCCCAATTGCTCCAGCGGCAGGGCTCGGGGATGACGGAGACGTAGTCGTCCTCGTCCAGCTCCCAGTCCTGCTCCTTGGCGTCGTAGACCTTGAGAAAGAGCATCCAGGCGATCTGCTCAATGCGCTGGGCGTCACCGTTGATGCCGGCGTCGTTGCGCATGATATCCCGCAGGCGTTTTACAAAGGTTGATAAGTAGGTCATATTGCTACCTCATACAGCACTTTTTCCAATTCTTTTACGGCAGTCAGATAGCCTTCCTTGCCGCCGAAATATTTTACGATCTTAGAGGGTGCTCCGAGCTGTTTCAAAGGATCTATTTTCAGTACGTCCATGCTTTCCATCTCGTAGACGCCGGTATTCAAATACTTTTCTATCAGCGCTTCCAGCACCTTTCGGGCGTCGGGACCGTATTTGCTCAGGAAGTCACGTTTCTGGACGTTGTCGGCCCGCTCCTTGCGGGTCAGGGGCTTGCGGTCAAAGGCCACGTGGCAAATGAAGTCGAAGTCGTCCACGTCGGCCATACTCTGGTCGGCTTTCAGGGCTTCCAGGTCGATGCCGCGCTCTCGGAAGAGGGCGCGAATCTTATCCTTTTTCTCCTCGGCGGTCCATTGGCGGATGAAGTTATCCAGGGAGGCGTAGGTCCCCAGGATGCTGGATTTCGTGTAGTCGATGACGCTCTCCTGTCGCAGCAGCTTACCTTTGGCGTCATAGATGGAGACGGTCTTATAGATCACATGGACATGGCAGCCGTCCTCGTCCACATAGGGCTTGGGCAGAAGGATGGCGGGAGGATCATCGGGATCGGGCGGCGCGGGCGGTTCTGCGTCCGGGTCCTTCGGGGGACGGTTCGGGTCGTAGTCCGGATCCTGCTCGATGGGACCGTCCCAATCGGGATCCGCGAAGAGACGGGTCACCCCCCGAAAATCCATGACGGTGAAATGGGTCTTGCCGTCCTTCTCCCGCAGACGGGTGCCGCGTCCGATGATCTGCTTGAATTCCGTCATGGAGTTGATCATCTGATCCAGTACGATCAGCTTGGTCATCTTGCAGTCCGCGCCGGTGGAGAGCAGCTTGGAGGTCGTGGCAATCACAGGCACCTTCACGCCAACAGAGATGAAGTAGTCCAGCTTGCTCTTGCCGTAGGCGTCGCCGCCGGTGATGCGCACCACATAGTCCGGGTATTTCTTCACCATGTCGGAATTCAAATTCGTTAGGGCAATCCGCATGCGCTCTGCATGCTCCTCCGTGGCGCAGAAGACGATGGTCTTTGCCATGCGGTCTGTGCTTTTCAGATAGTTCGTGATCTCTCGCGCAACCCGCCAGGTGCGATCCTCCAGGACGATATTGTAGTCGTAGTCGCTGTTGTTGTAAATTCGATCCGGGATCGGAAAGCCGTAATAATCCAGTTGGCCTTCCCTGGGCCGCCAGCCGTCGCTGATATCCATGGTAATATTGACGACCTTAAAGGGGGCAAGGAAGCCGTCGTCGATGCCCTCCTTCAGGCTGTAGATAAAGATCGGATCGCCGAAATAGTCGATGTTGGAGATGTATTTGGTCTCCTTCGGCGTGGCGGTCATGCCGATCTGGGTCGCGCTGCTGAAATACTCCAGGATCTTGCGCCAATTGCTATCCTTCTTGGCAGAGCCCCGGTGACATTCGTCCACAATGACCAGGTCAAAGAAGGTCGGGCTGAACAGGGCCGCCAGTCTGGAGGCAGCGTCATCATCGTCTTTCTCGTCCTCCCGGTCTGTCAACTGCTGATAAAGTGAGAAATAGACCTCATAAGAGGTAATGGAGCTCGGATCATCCTTGGCAAAGTTGATCTTATGGATGGTCTTTTCCAGCGGAGAGAAGTCCTGCTGGATGGACTGATCCACCAGGATATTCCGGTCAGCCAGATAGAGGACCTTCTTTTTCAGTCCGGATTTCAGCAGCCGGTAGACGATCTGGAAGGCCGTGTAGGTCTTTCCGGTGCCGGTGGCCATGACGAGGAGCAGACGCTGCTTCCCCTTGGCGATCTCGTCCACGGTGCGATTGATGGCAATCCGCTGGTAGTACCTGGGCGGATAGGTGTTCAGGCTCGTATAATAGGGCTGGCGCAGGACAGCGGTCTCCGCCGGCGTGAGTCCGGCGCCGCCGTTGACCTCCGCCCGGAATCTGGCGCAGAGCTCGTCGTAGGTTGGGAACTGATCCAGGGGGATCTGCCGCTCCTGGCCGGTGAGGAAGTCGTGCTCGTAGAAGGCGTCGCCGTTGGAGCTGTAGGCGAAGGGAAGGTCCAGCATCTTCGCATAGCTCATAGCCTGCTGCAGGCCAAAGGAAACCGTGTGGTGATTGTCCTTGGCTTCCACCACGGCGATAGGGTTATTGGCATTGACATAGAGGATATAATCCGCCTTTTTCGGCGTATCGCGGGCAATGATGTTGCCCCGGATGTTGACCTTACCGTCCGTGAATTGGACTTTGGTCTCCATCGTAATCTTGTTTTGCCAACCGCGGGAGACCAGGGCGGGGGTGATATAGTTCAGCTTGATATCCTCTTCGGTCATCTGGCTTTTGGGCAAGATCGTATCCATACAGCTCCCTCCATCTCGTCTCATACTCCGCAAACACAAACAATTTGTGAAATTACAACAATCCAATGTATATTATAGCAAAAATGGTCAGAAAAGTAAACAGGAAAGGGATATTTGTACTTCCCGGTTTGAGTATCATCATAATGCAAAGGTCTGGATAAAAATATTATCCTTGTCACAGAGCCTTTGACAGCAGAAAAGGCCTAAAAAAGTGCAGGAATTATACGAGTCAAGACCTGAGAAAGAGGGCTGTTTATCCGACAACTGAGCACCTGGCGGATGGTTGTATTGCTATGCGGGCTTCTGTTGGCTGGATTCGGTATTTCTCAGGTCAAGACGGAAAACCACAGTATCTTAAGCATCGGCATCGATACAGTTTTTTTCTCTCTAATACTGTAAATTCTTTCTGTTATTATACTTATAGGTTGAGTAGTTCAAGGGGGTCCATGGTGGCCCGGGGGTGGGTCCAACACATACAAATACGAATAATATATGCATCAAGCCGGAGGGTGGGTTGAAGGATACAAAAACTATCCGGCAAGAGAAAGAACTACTTCCCTTTCATGGATTTGTATGGTATACTGCGAAAAACCTTCAATATAGCAAGATCCAGAAACGCGCAAGGGCGCTTCTGGATCAGGCAGAGGGATGATGCCTCGCAGGGCGTAGTCTTTGTCTACTGCGTCGCAGATTTTGACCGCCGGGAACCGGGGCCATGGCGCACGATGTGCGCCGCTGCAGGACGGGAGAAGCGGATTCTTCGACTCCGCTACGCTCCGCTCAGAATGACAAGGATCGTGGGTGGCGCATGGTGTGCGCCGCTACAGGGAGCTGATGCAAGGTCGGTTCTGGGACCTGGATAGCCTGTGAAAACGGGTTTGACCACATATCTGACTACTTAGCGGAAATCTGGAGCCGGGAGCAATGGAGATAAGACCGGCGAAGAGCAGGTTTTAGCAGGCGGAGACCGGCGGAAATGGCCTGAAATGACCGGTTGAAGGGTCCCAGATGCGTTCGGGTCCAAGAGGCCGTTGGTTCGAATCCCGCCACTCCGACCACTGCGAGCGTCTATAACGGATTTCAGGCACTCGCTTTGTTTTCAAATCCGTTATGAACACTCGGACCATCGAAAAATCCTTGAAAATCCAAAGATTATCAAGGATTCTTTTACAATATCACGGTTTATATTTCTCAACAATTTCAAGAATACCCGTTTGATAAATGTTCCCGTTCAAAACTCCCCCATCCGGGTCAAAAGAGATCGTTCTGACGTCTTTAGGGTCTTCCTCATAAGGGTTTGAAACCGGCGCCTTTTCATCGAAATACTCGCGCAGGTATTTCAGGGCGTTCCCGGAAGGAAAGATCACGTTGCCCTGATTGAGCGAGATATGCAAGGGATCAAATTCTCGAATGATTTCCCGCGTCCGGGCATTGTACGGATTCTGGTCTTCGGGACTTACAAGCCACGCAGGCTGCAGCCGGACGGGAATCCCGGCTTGCACGGCGCTTTTGGCAAAATGGAAAACCGGTTCAAGGGGAATGTACTCCTGATGAAACGCGTCTACTGACAAAAGCAGATCATTGACGCCGCTGTTTTTCAGATCTCTCGCAACGGCTTCTATTCTTTCCGGATCGTTAGAAAAAAACCCGTTTGTGATCAGCTGTCTCTTTTCGATTCCCAAATCGGATGCCGTTTTGTGTATCTTGCAGACCACATCAGGGTATAGGAGCGGCTCGCCGCCAAATGTCATCACGGTTTTGATCCGGTAATGTGCACAGATCTTTTCGATCGCTTCCGCTGCTGCATCTGCATCGATATGCCCTGTGAATCCATCGTGGTCACCCTCTGAACAGTGTTTACACCTTCCGGTACACGCCATTATAATGACAAACTCTATTTTTTTCAGATTGCTCAAATAATCATTCACCGTCTGCGATCCTCCCAGATACCATTGCCGCAGCTTGAGTTGCCCGCAGCGAGGGGTTCATTTCCGTTTTTATTTCTTTTTCTGCTTTTGTACCGCTTTGTGCATGGCTTCGTTGGCTTCTTCGTCCCAAACGACTCGCTCCGGGCCGAGGGTGCCATACATGGTATTCTCGAAGGAATACGTCCGCTTTGCGGTATGGATCAGCCGCTCGTTTACCACGTCGTCCCGGAAGGTGCCGAGCCGGTTGTAAAGGTCCTTCGTGATCTCGTAGTTGTACTGCTCCCGCCCCTCGCGGCTGGTGTATATGATCTCCGCAAAAAACCGCTTCGTGTCGGGGTCATAGTATGCGGTCCAATTATTGCCTTTTTTCGGTTTCATCCTTGCTGCTCCTTTATCCGAAATATCACGACAAACATATCCCTTGACAAATACAGTCCCGTTTCCGTTCATCTGGGCTCATAGTTTTTTCTTCTTCCAAGTCAGTCCTGACAGATAATCGCATACCAGTTTTCTTCGAGCTTTTTCTGCTCAATGAGTGTCGGGAAAGATCCTCTCGGCTTGTTATTGGTGGAAAAAATAATGGATGATTCTTCCCCCATATAAGAATTGATTGCAAATTGAATTTGACCGGAGCCACCCGCAATTCCTGTAACATCGTTTTTTTCAAAAAGCGGAGCTACCGCTGCGTAGATTTCCTCGTTAATGTCACTTGAAAAAGCAGCTCCTTCTGTTTCAATGAAAAGCTCCCCAACTTGGACAACCGTTACTAACTCGTTCTGCGGATCCTCTTTCCTGATCCGTATCCCACCATCACAAGGATGATCCAGAAGCATCTCTGCTGCATTATGAAACAATAGCTTGTCGTTTGCAAACAGTTTTTCCATAGAAGTACAGGAATATCTTGTTGTACCAGTGAATATCGTCCCAAGCAGCACAACAAATAGTATTCCAACGGTCACAATCAGAGCTTTTTTCTTCATTGAATTGCCTCCTCGAAGTTTGCAAGCGTCCCGCAGGGCAATTTGAGTTCCTTTATTGAGACGAGAAACGCCCCTTCTGTAACGCTGACAGTGTAGCACAGCCGGGTCGTTTTTTCAAGACTGCGTTTATTACCATGTTCCTGCTGACAAGGCCTCTTGAAATGTGCAGGTTTTTTCGCAAACGTGCTGATTGCACCCGAGCAGCTTCCCATGGAAATATAAAAAAATCAATTAACCATTCGGATCTTTTTCCCCTCTTGAAACTGCTTCGTTTCTTGTGGTATAATTGCGGCATGTTGATTCACGGAGGAGTTTCGCATGAAAAAGAACGCCACGGTCCGTTGGGCCTATTTGATTCTCGGAACTATTTCTCTGATGGTCGCCGGCGTAATCTACGCCTGGTCCATTTTAAAAGCGCCTCTGGCTGAGGAGTTCGGCTGGTCCGGGTCGGAGCTGGCCCTGAACTTTACGCTGACCATGTGCTTCTACTGCCTGGGCGGGTTTTTCGGAGGTCTGGTCAGCAAGCGTCTGGGCAGCCGGATCTCGCTGCTCGCGGCGGCAGTCCTCAGCGGGCTCGGCTTTTTCCTGACTTCCAGGCTCAGCGGCGGTGTCGTGACGCTCTACCTCAGCTACGGCGTCACCGCCGCCTTTGGGATCGGCATTTCCTATAACGTGATCATTTCCACTGTCAGCGCCTGGTTTCCGGATCAAAAAGGACTCTGCTCCGGCGCGCTGCTGATGGGCTTCGGCACCTCTGCCCTGGTGGTAGGCAAGCTGGCCTCCGCTCTGATCGAAGGGCCCGGCTGGCGGACGGCGTTTCTCACCGTCGGGATCCTGTTGGCTGTGGTATTGACCGTCACGGCGCTGCTGCTTCGCAGGCCGGGAGAAAACGAGGTCCTGCCCCAGCCGCCGCAAAAGCGTTCCGCGGGCGAGGAGTCCTTCGAGCTGAAGGATTACCAAACAGGAGAAATGGTCCGCAGGCCCTCCTTCTGGCTGGCTTTCTTCTGCATCGTCTGTCTTGCAGCGGTGGGCAATACAGTCTTTTCCTTTGCCCGGGATCTGGCGCTCTCCGTGGGGGCGAAGGCCGCCTTTGCGTCCACGCTGGTTGGGATCCTCTCCGTCTGCAACGGCCTGGGGCGGATCGCCGTCGGACTCGTGTTCGACAGATACGGCAGAAAGCGGACCATGCTGCTGGCGAACGGTCTGACCATTCTTGCCGCCGGGATCGCCCTGACGGCTGTGCTGACCAAGTCTCTGCCCCTGTGCGTTGCAGGGCTCTGCGCGACGGGCTTTTCCTACGGCTCCGCCCCTACCATCACCTCGGCTTTCACATCCGGCTTCTATGGGACAAAGCACTTCCCTCTGAACTACTCTGTGATGAACTTCAACCTCATGGGCGCGTCCTTCGCGGCCACGGCTGCCGGGAGTCTGGTGGAATCCACCGGAGGCTACGCCGCTCCCTTTATTCTTCTGCTCTGCCTGGCGGGACTCTCGCTGATTCTGAACCTCTGCATTCGGAAACCTTAACGGAGCAAGCCAACCAGGCGCGTGCACAGCCGGCATTTTTTCGCTGCCCTTCCAAGGTCTTTCATCATTTTTCGTGCGCATACGTGCATGCTTCTAAGAATTATCTTCTCCTTGATTTCTGTGTCTCAATAATTGACAGCAACTGATATCCTGCGGGATTATCAGAAATGGCCTCCATTCTGGTTCTGCTGGGCTGCGCCGACATGAAGAAGGCCAATCATCGGCATGGGAAACGCCAAGGGCCTTCTGATCGTGGACGAGAACCAAATGTCCACTGTAGACGGCGTATTTGCCGCAGGCGATGTTGTCACCGGGCCTCTGACCGTCGTTCACGCAGTCCAGGCCGCAAAGCAGGCGGCAGAGACCATGGATCGCTACGTGCAGGCGCAAAGCAGATAAGGCTTCCAAATGCGTCCCGCGTCGGTAAGAGGGCTCTTCGTGGTCTCAGGCTCCGGGGAGCCGCTGGCACGCCATTGGCCGCACCGTTCGCAGGATTTCGTTCTACTCTACCCAAACAGATCGCAAATCCGGTTGCAGGATATCTGAGGAAAGTGTGTTACGGATATGAATTTGTTTCTTGAAAATGCTTACTTCATAATCGGGACCTCTTATGCAGGGAAATCGACAATGGTTAAAGAATTGGCGAAAAAATACAGGGGGATTGCATGCGAAGAAAACTATCATGACAATTATCCCGGCGTACTTGATACCAAAGAGTTCCCCTGCCTGACCTATACAAGAGACCTTGAAGACTGGCATGATTTTATCAGAAGAACGCCACAGCAATATAAAGACTGGATCGATGGCGTGAGGAAAGAATGCGAAGTACTGGAGCTCAGAATGCTGCCGGAGATATGCAATCAGGGGAAAAAGGTTTTTGTTGATACGAATATTGGTATTGAAACCTTAAGAAAGATAGCCCCTTTGGACCATACCCTTGTGATGCTTGCTGATCCCGAAATTCCGTTGCACAGGTTTTTTGACCGACCAGATCCGGAGAAACAGTTCTTGTATCAATTGATTATGGAAGAACCAGATCCTGAAAAGGCGATGGAAAACTACCGGCAGGGCCTTAAATTGATTTGTTCACAGGAAGGGTATGATGAATTTGAAAAGTCAGGGTTTCACGTAATCTATAGGGATGAACGCAGAACCATTGAACAGACGGTCGCTTTGGCGGAGAAAGCCTTTGGGTTGAAAGAATAGCTCGATGCTTTCATAAGGTGGTGAACGTCGCAGCTGGATCCATCAGAGGGAACGTGATTTTTTGACGCAAATTACCCCTCGCCGCAGGTCGAATTGCCTGCGGCGAGGGGGTTTCGTTTCCGTTTTATTTCTTTCTCTACTGCCAACGTTTTTTGCGAAAGAAACCTTGTTTTCCGTGATCTGTCATGCTATGATAGCGACACAAGCGCAACGAAAGTGAGGAAAATCCGTTGAAACGATCTGAGATCAACGCACTTATCCGGGAAAACGAACGCTTCATCCAGAAGATGGGCTTCCACCTCCCACCCTTTGCCGACTTTACGCCGGAGGCGTGGAAGGAGAAGGGACACGAATTCGACGAAATTCGCCAGCGTATGCTGGGCTGGGACGTTACCGACTACGGCAGGGGCGATTTCCGCAAAATCGGCCTCTTCCTGTTCACCATCCGCAACGGCAAATTCGGCGACCCGGACTGCCCCAAGACCTACGCGGAAAAGCTTCTCATTTCCGAAGAGGATCAGTACAGCCCGATGCACTTTCATTTCAGCAAGACGGAGGACATCATCAACCGCGGCGGCGGGAATCTCGTGATCGAGCTGTATAACAG
This sequence comes from Oscillospiraceae bacterium, assembly GCA_016292255.1. GTDB lineage: Bacteria > Bacillota > Clostridia > Oscillospirales > Oscillospiraceae > JAFRPC01. The sequence continues at coordinate 17,472 of JAEEZZ010000148.1, read as the reverse complement.
CGACGAAAACGAAGGGCTTTCCGACACGCCTGTGACGGTCAGCACCGACGGACGCGTGCGCGTTCTGCCTGCCGGTACCAAGCTGGTGCTGAAGCCCGGCGAGAGTATTACCCTTACGCCCCGGCTCTACCACGCCTTTTGGGCGGAGAAAGGAAGCGGCAAGGTGCTGATCGGTGAAGTGTCCAAGGTCAACGACGACAACTGCGACAACCGCTTCTACGAGGATATGGGCAGATTCCCGAAAATAGAGGAGGACGAGCTCCCCTACCGCCTGCTCTGCAACGAGTATCCCGCGGCGAAATAGCGGAGGGCTGATCTCAAATGGAAAGCAAAATATTGGTTTTCGGTGAGGTACTCTACGACCTCTTTGGGGAAAAGACCGAGATCGGCGGGGCGCCCTTCAATTTTGCGGCGCACCTGGCATCTCTGGGGGAAACCGTGGATCTCGTCTCCGCTGTGGGAGACGACGCGCTGGGGATCTCGGCCCTTGAGGAGCTGCGGAAAAAACAGATCGGGATCACTTACACGGCGGTGCTCTCCAAGCCCACCGGCTATTGCCGGGTGACGCTGCAGGACGGGGTCCCATCCTACGATCTGGCTCAGGATACTGCCTACGACTATATCCCCGCGCCCTGCATGGATACAAAATACGACGTTCTCTGCTTCGGCACACTGGCCCAGCGCTCAGCAGTTTCCCGTGCCAGCCTCCGTGCGCTGCTCAAAGGGAAGTACCGGGAGGTCTTCTGTGACGTCAACCTCCGCAAGCCCTTTTACAGCCCGGAAATCATTGAGCAGAGCATCGCAGGGGCCACGATTTTGAAATTATCCCGGGAAGAGGCCCCTGCGATCCTTCCCTGCGCCGACCCCGAGCGCTGCACAGCGGAGTTGCTTACGCGCTATCCATCCCTGCGTCAAGTCGTCTTGACCCTCGATCGGGACGGCTCTGCCGTGCGGGACCGGGAAAAGGGTTTCTTCCGCTCCCCGAGGCCCGCGGCAAAGGCCGTTTCCACCGTCGGCGCGGGGGACGCCTTCGGTGCCTGTTACCTGCACCACCTGTTGAAGGGGGACGGGATCGAGGCATCCCTGGCCGCGGCAACGCTGCTGTCCGACTACGTTGTGACCCAGCTTGGAGCCGTGCCCGCGCTGCCTGCTGAGCTTAGGGAGACGATCATTTAACAAGAGAAAAAGGCATTTCCCCTGCCGCTATTTATCATAGCCCAAGAATTCCCTGAGCCCTTTCTTTTCCAGGAGCATCTCCGAGGTGAAGCCGTAGTGGGCCGCAGCGGCGAGGGTGACGACGTTTTCCAGGAATTCCTCGTAGGGCAGCGCGAACCATTCCTCCGGGATCTCCCTGTGGATGGTGCCGCCGTCGTTGTGGCCTCCGCCCCAGCACCAGGCCTCATCCAGCTCGGCTTCGTAGGTGCCGTCGTCCATCTTGTTGAAAGCGTACCAGGACGCCCACTCCCGCATCCCTTCCGGGGTCTTCGGCCCCTCCCGATGGGGGGCGTCGTGGGGCAGGGGGGAATAGTCGGGCTCATTCTTCTCCGCGTTACGGCGGTAGACGGAGTACCGCTCCCCTGTCTGCCTGGACTTCCGCTCCAGCAAGACCGGCCCGCTGCGGTAAAGGATCTGCCTCCGTCCCGGCACCCGGTTTTCGTCCCGGATCAGCTCCGTAAATGGCCGGAACGCCTTGTCGCTTTCACGCTTCTTTGCAAGGCCCAGCGCATTCAGCTCCGCCTCGATCTCCCAGGGGCTGCCATAGGCCGTCCTGTATTCGGCACTCCCGTCGCTCATCACGTAGTAGTACCCCACGATCTTGTCGTTGTAGCGGACGGTGTAGTCGTCCTGAATAAAAACATACTCGCTCATATTTCCTCCTCAGCTTGGCAGAAACCATACTCAGCTTTTTTGATTCCTTGTCTTCCATCAGCCTTCTTGGAAAGATTACGCTTTCCTCAGCCCTCGCAGATACGCTTTTTGTTCGGAGCTGATGCGATCGCTTTCTATTGCTTTCCGGATCGTCTTGTTATGCGTCCAGGGATCGAGTCTGTGTTCTTCGATGAACGGAAGCGTGGGCGCATACTGTTTGGCAAGCGCCGTAGCAAAAAACCAGGCAAGCATCATGCGGACGTAATACTCCCCGGAATGTACATCCGCCGCCATGCTCAAAAAGTCGATATTGAAATCCTCGTCCAGAAAATGATCCATCAGCATCTTGATGCCAAAGCGTACCGTATAGGTCTGGTCGGATGCAATCCAACGACGGATCGCCGCCAGCAGCTCCGGTTTGTGCTTTCGAAAGATCCTGGGGGACATTTGGTCGCAGCTCGCCCAATTATCGACGTATGGCAAAAAGGCATCGACCGCCTCCATACATTCCGGATAGTCTCTCATTTCCGAAAGGATAAATGCGTGAAGCTGGTTCTCGTCAAAAAACGTATGGGGCAGGGCATTCAGAAAAACTCCAACGTCCTCCCGCTTGCCCAACTGCTTTGCCAGCTTTCTCAGTTCGGGCGTTCGTACCCCTATAAAACGTGCAGGATCGACCGTCGGAGTCAGTTTGCTTTGAAAATCCCGGTATTTGAGATCCTGCATTCGGAATAGTTCTGATCTGATCTCATCAATCATCCCTTGATCCTCTGTCACCGCGTTTCACCTCCCATACGGCAATTATACATCATTGGTCGAAAAAAAGATAGTCAATCCACGATTGAATTGCAGTCTATTGCGGCAAAAAATTGATTCAAAGTTAAACTGCTTTTCTTTACATTTTCCCATTTCTGCGGTATCATGGAGTTGGAAAGCAGGACCCTTGAAAAAACGTGGGATCTGTACGGCTGTGCAGGAGGATCCTCTGATCGTGAAGCCTGACCTACGGGAAAAACAGAAAGGAGTAATAATATGTCTCTGTTCAAGAAAGAAGCCTGCTGCCTCTGCGGCGGCAAAACCGGATTGCTGGACAAAAAGTGCCAGGACGGCAAGGTCTGCAAGGAATGCACGAAAAAGCTGTCCGTCTGGTTTGAAGACTACAAAAACAGCAGTCGGGAGCAGCTGGAGAACCAGCTTCAGATCCGCCAGCGTCAGGCCGAGGAGCTGAAAAACTATCACTTTGACAAGGTCTTCGGCGAGTTCGGCGTCATTTTGATCGACGACAAGGCGCGGAAATTCGTCGCCTTCCCGGACACGAGCAGCGGCCTGTTCGGCTCCCAGCGGAAGGTCAAATCGCTGGACGACGTGATCGACCTGGGGCCGGATCTGATCGACTTTGACCAGGTGGAGGACTTTGAGATCGACGTCACCCAGACCAGCCGGGAGGAAAAGCAGACCGTGGACGGACAGCAGGTCAGCTACGACCCGGCCCACATCCTCTACATGGTGACCTTTACCCTTCGCTTGCAGATAAAGGATCACCCCTACATCAACTCCATGTACATTCAGCTCAACGATGGGGCGGTGCAGATCCACAATCTGGGCAGAAGGCTCTGGACGGATCCCGGCCGCAAGCTGGCGGCTCACCTGCTGGGGCTGCCGGGGATGATCAAGGAAGACCAGGAGGTCATTTTCGACAATGAATCCCTGCTCCACTACTTCATGCGCAGTCCCTACGAGATGCCGGACTACTCCTACGGATTCAAATGCACCCAGCGGAACTGGGACGAGATCCGCAAGTACCATTATTATCTGATCATGGCGCGGGAGATCCAGCGCATCATCACTGGAACGGAAACCTGATGGAATCATACGGATTCTTCGCCTGCGGCTCAGAATGACAGGGTAAGCGCAGGCAGGCGGCGTGACACGCTTCGTGTCACGGGTGTGACGACGCGGCTCTTTTCTTTTTTCCGGCGCTGTGCTACGCTATGCACAGCTGAAACGGAAAGGTGGAAGGAACATGAAGCAACACACAAAAAATGACCTGTGGGTCGGGATCGGACTGCTGCTGGCCTTCGCGCTATGGACGGCTCTAATCCGGCGGATTGACGTACAGGCTGCGGGGCCCAACGGAACGGAGGTCGGGTTTGCGGCGTTCAACCTGTGGTTCCACCGCTTGAGCGGCGTACACATGGGCCTCTACACGATAACAGACTGGCTCGGGCTCGTTCCGATCATTATTTGCATGGGCTTCGGCGTCGTTGGACTTGTGCAGCTTATTCGGCGAAAAAGTCTGCTCCGGGTCGACGGGGATCTGATCCTGCTGGGTGGGTATTATATTCTGGTTATCGCGGCGTATCTGATTTTTGAGATGATTCCCATCAACTACCGTCCGATCTTGATTGAGGGGCACCTGGAGGCGTCCTATCCCTCGTCCACTACCCTGCTGGTGCTGAGCGTCATGCCTACGCTTTGGTTCCAGACGGATAGGCGGGTGCAAAGCCCGCTGCTTCGGAAGTCCGCCGTATGGTTTGCCGCCGGGTTTTCGGCGTTCATGGTGCTGGGGCGGCTGATTGCCGGCGTGCATTGGGCAACGGACATTATCGCTTCCGTTCTGCTCAGCGCGGGACTTTTTCTCCTCTACCGTGCCGCCGTCCGAGCCGTGGACGGCAAAAGGAGGAACCATGGAATTCAATGAAAAGCTGCAGGATCTGCGGAAAGGCAAGGGTCTGACCCAGGAGGAGTTGGCGGAAGCGCTGTTCGTATCCCGGACGGCCATCTCCAAATGGGAATCCGGGCGGGGCTATCCCAACCTGGACTCTTTGAAGCAGATCTCCCGCTATTTCTCCGTTTCCATCGACGAGCTGATCTGCCCGGAGGAAATCATCTCCGCCGCGAAGGAGGAGAAGCAGGAAAGCCTGAACAAATACCTCTCGCTGGTCTGCGACGCATTGGATCTGATGCTGGCGCTGCTGCTGTTTCTGCCCATCTTCGGCAGCGGGGCGGGAACGCCCGGCTCCGTGTCGCTGTTTGAGCTCACCGGGCTCAGCCCGTGGATCAAGGCCGTCTTTCTGGCTGTGATTGGTCTGACAGTTCTGAGCGGGCTCCTCGGCTTCGTGCTCAGCCGCCTGGAGACGCCTGTATGGAATCACCGTCGGCTCGTGGCCGGGCTGGCGCTGTCCGTTGCAGGCACGGCGGTTTTCATTCTGACCCGGCAGCCTTATGCCGGGATCCTCTGCCTGGCGATTTTAGTTGTGAAGGCTATGCTGATCTGGAACAGGAGGGTTTTACCATGACGCAAACAAACAACGCTGTCATTCGCCGGGAGAGGCAGGACGAGCACAGAGCGGTGGAACTGCTCATCCGGGAATCGTTCTGGAACGTCTACCGCCCCGGCTGCAGCGAACACTATGTGATCCACGTACTGCGGGACGATCCGGCCTTTGTTGCAGAGCTGGACTTTGTCATGGAGCTGGACGGGCGGCTGATCGGGCAGAATATGTTTATGAAAACGGTGATCGAGGCCGACGACGGCAAGCTCATCCCTGTGCTAACCATGGGCCCCATCTGCATCACGCCGGAGCTGAAACGGCAGGGATACGGCAAAAAGCTGCTGGATCACTCTCTGGAAAATGCGGCTGCCATGGGCTTCGGCGCGGTGCTGTTTGAGGGCAACATCGGCTTCTACGGCAAGAGCGGTTTTGATTACGCCCGGAACTTCGGCATCCGCTATCACGATCTGCCGAAGGGCGCGGACGACTCGTTCTTCCTCTGCAAGGAGTTGATCCCCGGCTATCTCCGGGACGTCACAGGCGTGTACCGGACGCCGCAGGGCTACTATGTGGACGACGCGGACGTGGAAGCCTTCGACCAAAACTTCCCGCCAAAGGAAAAGCTGCGCCTGCCGGGACAAATCTTTTCATAAGCGAGGGAAACTGCAATGAAACAGCCGGATACAGCTTTGAGCGTCGGTAATGCCCTGCCCTCCGCAGAATTCCGCCCTTATCGGGAGGAGGATTACGAGGCGGTCTGCGCGTTTCTGATCGCATTGAACAAAAAAGAAAAGCAGAATATCAACTGGAATTGGGCGCGCTTTGAGTGGATGATGGAGCACCCGGAATTTGACAAGCAAGCGATCCGGTCTATCGGCCTCTGGTGGGAACAAGGGCGCATCGTCGGTGCAGCGATCTATGATATGTATTTCGGCGAGGCCTCCTGTGCCGCGCTGCCGGAATACGAAGCGCTGTTCCCGGAGATCCTGGATTACGCCTACCGGGAATTGAAGGATGATACCGGCCTGGGGATCGCCCTCCGGGATGGCAGTCAAAGGGAGATCACGGCTGCCCAGGCCGCGGGCTTCACACCAGACGACCAGAGTGAAACCGTTCTGCGGCTGGATTTGGACAAACTCCGCCGTGCAGTGCTGCCGGAGGGATACGGCTTCGCTGCGTTGGATCCGGCGGAGCGTTCGGAGGACTTCCAATGGCTCCTGTGGCAAGGCTTTGACCACGGCACGGATCATGGGGAATTTCTGCAAAACGACCCCATCGTCCCCCAACGCCGCCCCCATCTGAACAGGGATCTGAGCCTCGCCGCTGTCTCCACGGACGGCACTTTGACGGCCTATTGCTGCGTGTGGTATCGGCCGGATACGGATTACGCCTACGTGGAGCCGGTCTGCACGGTCCCCGCCCATCGGGGAAAGGGGCTCGCCGCCGCGCTGCTGACGGAGGCCCTGTCACGGACAAGGGCCCTTGGCGCCCGGGAGGCCTATGTGATCTCGGATCTTCCCTTTTATGAGAAGCTGGGATTTGAAAAAGCCCGGCACTATACATTTTTCCGAAGGTAAATCTATGTGGCAACGTGAACTGCATATTAAAAGGGAGCCTGCGTGCGGCAGGCTCCCTTTTTTGTTCGTTTGACGCCGTAGGCCAGAAAGCGCTTCTTACAGCCTTCCGCCTGCTTCCAGCAGCATCATCTGCTTGATATCCCAGAGCCTCTGGCTCAGATCCACATAGTAGCTGTGGGGATTGTCAAAACGCTTGACCTCGTCCCAGAGGGTATCCACCTGCTGGGCACAGTAGGCGCGGATCTGCTCCAGGCTGGGCAGATCGTAGACCAGCTCGCCCTTCCGGAAGATGGGGACCTGGAGCTCCTTGGCCTCGAAATCGTAGACCACCTTCCGCTTCCAGACGTTTTCGGGATCAAAGATCTCAAAGTCGCCGCTGTCGTCCACCGTCTCGTCGTAGAGGCTCAGATAGTCCGCGATGGCCTTGCCGGTATCCCGGCCATAGAAGCGCCAGACCTTCTTGTAGTGGGGATTGGTGATCTTGCCCACGTTCTCGCTGACCTTGATCTTGGGAATGATCTTCCCCTGTTCGTCCTCCACGGCACAGACCTTGTAGACGCCGCCGAAAACCGGCTCGGATTTTGCCGTTATCATTCTCTCTCCGACGCCGAACAGGTCGATCTGCGCGCCCTGGTTCAGAATATCCTTAATGAGGTACTCGTCCATGGAGTTCGAGACGGAGATCTTGCACTCTGTCCAGCCTGCCTCGTCCAGCATTTCCCGGGCCTTACGGGTCAGGTAGGCCATATCGCCGGAGTCGATGCGGATGCCGCACTTTTTGATCCCCAGGGGCTTGAGCACCTCGTTGAAGGCCCGAATGGCATCGGGGATGCCGGAGCGCAGGGTGTTGTAGGTATCCACCAGCAGGACGGCGTTGTTGGGGTAGATCTCGCAGTACTTTTTGAAGGCCTCATACTGGGAATCGAACATCTGCACCCAGGAATGCGCCATGGTGCCGCCCGCGGGAACGCCGTAGCGCTCGTCGGAAATGGTGCAGGCGGTGCCGTTGACGCCGCCGATGTAGCAGGCGCGGGCTCCGTTGATGGCGGCGCTGGCCCCCTGGGCGCGGCGGGAGCCGAACTCCAGCACGGTCCTGCCCTCAGCAGCCCGGACGATCCGGTTGGCCTTGGTGGCGATCAGACTCTGATGGTTGAGCGCCAGCAATACGTAGGTTTCAATGAACTGTGCCTCCATGGCGGGAGCACGGACGGTCAGGATCGGTTCATTGGGGAATACCGGCGTTCCCTCGGGAATGGCCCAGAGGTCCCCGGTGAAGCGGAAGCCGCGCAGATAGTCCAAAAAACCCTCGTCAAAGAGGTTTTTGGATCGCAGATAGGAGATATCCTCCTCCGTAAAGTGAAGGTTCTGAATATACTCCACCACTTCCTGAAGACCAGCTGTGATCGCAAAGCCCCCCTTGTCCGGGATCGAGCGGAAGAAGACGTCAAAATAGGAGATCGTGTCCTTCTTTCCGGTCAGATAATAGCCGTTTGCCATGGTGAGCTCATAGTAGTCACAGAGCATGGTCATGTTTTCGCGTTCCATCTTAAATACTCTCCTCCAGCAGCTGGCGGTCGCGCGCGCCGATCTCCGCGAAGGATTCCTCCGTCTGTTGATAGGTACTGTTCAGTCTGCTCAGCACGGACAGCATCTCATTGACATTCGTGCTCAGCACCTGGCAGAGCTGTTCCAGCTCTCCGTGGCAGGTGCTCATGGTATCGTTTGCCTGCTCGAAGGTATCCTGCACCTTGCGATAGACGTCCCTGGCCCGGTCACGCGCCAGACGCTCCGTCTGCTCGGCCCGGCGGTACGCCGCCAGCTCCAGCTCCGCATAATCTCTTGCGTCAGCCTTCTGTGCAGGAGCATCCATGGCGTTCAGCTGCTCCTGGGTCTGGGCAAGAAGCGCGGCATCGGCCTCCCGCTGGGAGCGGACTTGCTCCAGCTCCTCCTCCAGGCTTTGGACTCGGGCCTCCAGCACTTCCTTGCTGCCGGTCAGATCCGCGATCACAGTGTGGGCCTCGCAGAGAGCCTGCTCCATTTCGGGATCTTCAACAGGGGCCTCAGCCGCCTCCTTAGCGGCCGCCAGCTCCTCCTTGGCAGCGGTCAGCGCCTCACGCAGCTCGGCGTTCGCATTTCGCAGTTGTTCCAGCTCCTCCGTCTGCTCACGGTGATCCGATGCGGCGGCCAGCGCCTCCTTGGCGGCGGCCAGCTCTTCCTGAAGCTCCGCGTTGGCGTTTTGCAGCTCGGAGAGCGCCTCCTCATGGGCGCGGTTCATAGATTCTGTCTCAGCCGAATGCTCCGAACGGACTTGCTCCAACTCCTCCTCCAGGCTTCGGACGCGGCCAGAAAGCTGCTCACTGTCATTCCGGAGCACTGCGATCATATTCCGGGCGTTGTTGATGGCCGTTTCTGCCTCGGTATTATTCCGTGCGGTGGAAAGGGCATGATTCACCTCAGCCAGCTCCGCCCGAAGCATGGCGTTCTCCTGCTTCAGACGATTCTGCGCTTCTTCGTGCTCCTTGAGCAGAGGAACCGTCTCTGCGTCGCGCTCCGCACGCAGGCGCGTCAACTGCTCCTTCAGACTCTGATTCTGATCTGCAAGATCATCATTCTGACTGCGAAGATCCTCAGCCAGCGCCTGCGCGTCGGCAAGTGCCCTTTCTGCCTCATTGTTCTCTTTTGCAGCGGAAAGTGCTTGATTTGCCTCCTCCAGCTCCTCCTTGAGCTTGGCGTTCGCCTTTTGCAGTCGTTCCAACGCATCCTCATGCGCGTGGGTCATCCGGTCGATAAAATCGACCACGTCCTCCCGGTTGTAACCGTTGAAGGATGAGCGGAATTGGGTCGTAATCTGAGACACAGCTAAAGCCTCCTTGACGTTTATTTCTCTATGTCAAATGTGGTTTTTCAGCCTTTGAGGATCGCCTTGTGGTGGACTTTCTTTCCCTTACGGATATGCAGACCGCTGCGAAGCTCATCGGCCTGGAAGCTCAGATCGAAGGCAGTGACCTTTTCCTCGTTGACCGTGATCCCGCCGCCCTGGATCAGCTTGCGGGCATCGGAACGGGAGCTTGCCAGCTTGCAGAGCGTCAGAACCGTGATCACGTCGATCCGGCCGTCGGTCAGATCAGCCTCGGAAAGCTCGGTGGTAGGCATATTCTCGTCGGACACGCCGCCCGCAAAGAGGGCTCTGGCCGCGTTCTGGGCCTTTTCGGCCTCCTCTTCGCCGTGAACCATTTTGGTCAGCTCGTAGGCCAGGATCTCCTTGGCCTTGTTGAGCTGCTCGCCCTCCCACTTGTCCATCTCGTCGATCTGCTCCAGGGGCAGGAAGGTGAGCATACGGATGCACTTGAGCACGTCCGCGTCGCTCACGTTGCGCCAGTACTGGAAGAACTCGAAGGGGCTGGTCTTGTTGGGATCCAGCCAGACGGCGTTGCCGGCGGTCTTGCCCATCTTCTTGCCCTGGGAATCCGTCAGCAGGGTGATGGTCATGCAGTGGGCGTCCTTGCCCAGCTTGCGGCGGATCAGCTCTGTGCCGCCCAGCATATTGGACCACTGGTCGTCGCCGCCGAACTGCATATTGCAGCCGTAGTGCTGGAAGAGGTAGTAGAAGTCGTAGGACTGCATGATCATGTAGTTGAACTCCAGGAAGGACAGACCCTTCTCCATCCGCTGCTTGTAGCACTCGGCGCGAAGCATATTGTTGACGGAGAAGCAGGCGCCCACCTCCCGCAGCAGCTCCACGTAGTTCAGATCCAGCAGCCAGTCGGCGTTGTTGACCATCTGCGCCTTGCCCTCACCGAATTCAATAAAGCGGGACATCTGCTTCTTGAAGCATTCGGCGTTGTGGTTAATGTCCTCCTTGGTGAGCATCTTCCGCATATCGGTACGGCCGGAGGGGTCGCCGATCATGGTGGTGCCGCCGCCGATCAGAGCGATGGGCTTGTTGCCGGCCATCTGCAGCCGCTTCATCAGGGTCAGGGCCATAAAATGCCCGGCGGTGAGGCTGTCTGCCGTGCAGTCAAAGCCGATGTAGAAGGTGGCTTTTCCGGCGTTGATCATCTCCCGGATCTCGGCCTCATTCGTTACCTGGGCGAGCAGCCCACGGGCGACAAGTTCTTCATAAATTCCCATTGTTTCGTATCCTCTTTCCAATTATTTGCGTTAAACAAGCATTTCCTCCGCGCTTTTCAGCGTCGTCGGGGTGATCTCCGCGCCGCCGATCATACGGGCAAGCTCCCGGACACGGCCGGGCCGATCCAGGGCGTTGACCTCCGTATAGGTCCTCCCCTGCCGCTCGGTCTTTTCGATCAGCAAATGGTGCTCAGCCAGGGCAGCGATCTGGGGCAGATGGGTCACGCAGAGAACCTGGCGTCCCTCCGCCACCTTGCGGAGCTTTTCCGCCACCTTCTGGGCGGCCCGGCCGGAGACGCCGGCGTCCACCTCGTCGAAGATCATGGTGGAGACCCGGTCGTGGGCGGCCATGACGTTCTTCATGGCCAGCATGATCCGGGCAAGCTCACCGCCCGACGCGACCTTGGCAAGGGGCTTCACCGCCTCGCCCAGGTTGGCGCTCATCAAAAAGCGCAGCGCGTCCAGCCCCTCCGGGCCCAGAGGAACCTGGGTAAACTCGCAGAGGAACTGCACCTTGGGCATATTCAACTCGGACAGCTCGTCGCAGATCCGCTGTTCGAGCCTTGCGCCCGCCTCCTTGCGGGCGCTTCGCAGACGAAGTGCGATGGCTGAGGCCGCATCCACCGCGGCGGAATACGCTTTCTCAGCCTGCTTCAGCTTTTCGTCTGCAAAGATAATATCGTCCAGCTCCGCCTTGGCCTTGGCCAGATAGTCCAGCATCTGGGCACAGTCGGAGCCGTATTTTCGTTTGAGTTTCTGGATCAGATCCAATCTGGCGCCGATCCCGTCGATCTCCTCCTCGGAATAGCCGAGACCGTCCCGGTAATCCCGAAGCTCCTCGCAGAGATCGGAGAGCGTAAAGCTGAGCTCCCGCATTTTGTCATGCACGCCGGACAGGCCCTCGTCAAAGCGCAAAACGCCTGCCAGACGAGATATTGCCTCGTCCAGCAGTTCGGAAGCGCCGTTGCTGTCTTCGTCTCCATCCAGGGAGGTGATCGCGTCCTGTACCGCGGCGGAGAGCTTCTCTCCGTGCATCAGCAGTCGCTGCCGCTGCTCCAGCGCTTCATCCTCGCCCGGGTGCAGGTCGGCCTTTTCCAGCTCTTTGATCTGGTATTGGAGCATCTCCTGCCGCCTGGCCTTTTCATTCTCGTCCATAGACAGGCGATCCATGGCCGCCTTGCAGGCCTTGACCTTCTCCCATGCGACAGCATACTCCTCCAGCAGCTCTCCGTCCGCCGAAAAGGCGTCAAGCATCCCCAAATGGGTCTGCTCGTCGAAGAGCTGCTGTGAGTCATGCTGACCGTGGATCGAGATGAGCTGCATTCCCAGCGCGCGAAGCTGGCTTACCGTCACGCCCCGCCCGTTGACCTTGCAAAGGTTCCGTCCGTCGAGAAATATCTCCCGCTGGATCAGAAGCTCGTCCTCATAGGGAACTTGGTACTGGGAAAACCAGGCCAGTTCCGGGATCCCATCGAAAACGGCGGACACGAACGCGCGGTCGGCACCGGTACGGATCACCTCCCGGTAGGCGCGTTCTCCGAGGATGGCGGAGATGGCGTCGATGATGATGGATTTGCCTGCGCCGGTCTCGCCGGTCAGGACGTTGAACCCCCGGTCAAAGCTGATGTCAGCGGCTTCGATGACAGCAATGTTTTCGATGTGCAGGAGTGTCAGCATAGATCAGTCAAGCAGTTTCTTGATCTCGATGCAGAAGCCGATGGCGGACTGCACATCCCGCATGATGATCAGCAGGGTGTCGTCGCCGGCCAGGGTACCGACGACCACAGACATATTCATGGCGTCGATGGCACGCCCGGCCGCGGGAGCCAGCGTGGGAAGGGTCTTGACCACGACGATGTTCTGTGCATAGTCGTAGCTGATCACGCTCTCCTTGAAAATGGCATTCAGCCGGTTGGAAAATGCGCCGGAGGTTTCCTTCGTTCCGATGGAATACCGATAGGTTCCCATTGCAGTCAGATCCTTCAGGATCCGAAGCTCCTTGATATCGCGGGAGATGGTTGCCTGGGTGCTGTGGAAACCTGCCTGACGAAGCTCCTCCAGAAGCTGTTCCTGGGTCTCGATGTCCTTGGAGGCGATGATCTCCATGATCTTGGTCTGTCTTTGTGATTTCATAATGTTTTACTCCATTTCTCGTCTCTAAGTTACTGGTTGAGTTTCGACTTCACTATATCAAAGAACGTAGTGTTCTTCAATTTCAACAGTTTGGTCTTTTGATTGCCCATTTCCAGAAGGATCTTATCGCCGGTGAAGACACGCAGGGCCTTTCCGCCGTCTACGGACAAGAAGGCGTTGCGGCGATTGATCCGCCCCACCTGGATCTCTACCCGCCGGTTGGGGGAGGCGATTAGGCTGCGGGGCTGGAGATTATGGGCGCAGATCGGGGTCAGAATGATATTGTCAGCCTGGGGCTCCACGATCGGGCCGCCGGCAGACATGGAATAGGCGGTGGAGCCGGTAGGCGTAGCGGCGATCAAGCCGTCGCCGGAAAAGTTCATGGCCTCCACACCGTCCAGGAACACGGAGGTCTGGATCACCCGGGCAACGGCTCCCTTGGTCACAACGGCGTCGTTCAGCGCCACGTCCCGATGGATCACCTTGCCTTCATGGATCAACCGGACATAGATGGTCATTCGTTCATCGATGGAATAATCATCCGTCGCAAGCTTGCGAAGCAGCTCCATTTCGCTGGATTCCAGCTCGGCCATAAAGCCCACTGTGCCGATGTTGACGCCGAGGATCGGTATCTCGCGCCGCATCGCCAGCTTGGACGCGTGGAGGATCGTGCCGTCGCCGCCGAAGCAGATCAGCGCATCGGCGGTCTTGATCTCCTCCTGCAGATCCGAAAGCGGAACGCCCGCAGGAAGCTCAAAGCAGGGATCCACGTCGAAGGCAAGGCAGATCTTTACCGCAACGCCGACGGATTCCAGGATCCGCTTTGCCTCTAAGACGCAGGCGAAATCCCGATCCCGATAGGGGTTGGGGGTCATAACGATTTTTTTCATCTTACTCTTTTTTCAACTCCTCATGGGCGTTGGAAACAATGGTCGGGATGTCCGGTTCAAAGGGGACGGCAGCCGGAGCCTTGGACAGATGGCCCAAGAATTCGATATTGCCCTCCGGGCCCTTGACCGGCGAGAAGGTGAGATTCCGCAGGGTGAACCCGAGCTCGCGGGACACAGCAAGGAAATTCTCCAAAACCTCCCGATGCACCGCTGGATCCCGGACGACGCCCTTCTTCCCAACCTTTTCTTTCCCGGCTTCGAACTGCGGCTTGATCAAGCAGAGCACCTGTCCCTCAGGCTTCAGCAGCTCGTAGATCACCGGCAGCACCAGCTTCAAGGAAATGAAGGAAACGTCTATCACGGACAGGTCCAGCGCTTCCCCCAGGTCGGCAGGCGTCACGTTGCGGATGTTTGTGCGCTCCATGCACACGACTCGCGGATCGTTCCGGATCTTCCAGGCAAGCTGACCGTAGCCCACGTCAATGGCAAACACTTTTTTCGCGCCCTGCTGCAGCAGGCAGTCGGTAAAGCCGCCGGTGGAGGCGCCGGAATCGGAACAGACGAAGCCGGTGGGATGCACGCCAAAGTCCCGCAGGGCCTTTTCCAGCTTCAGCCCGCCGCGGCTGACATAGGGGCAGGCCGCGCCGCGAACCTCGATCTTCTGGGTCGCTTCCACCGAGAAGCCGGGCTTATCCACCTTCTGTCCGTCCACGTAAACCAGGCCGGACATAATGAGCGCCTGCGCCTTGGCTCTGGATTCCGCGTGACCCTGCTCGGTCAGCAGAACGTCCAGGCGTTCCTTGCTCTTCATCCTTCCACCTCCCTGCACAGCTCCAGCGCTGCCCGACAGAGGCTCTCCGCGTCCAGGCCAGCTCGATGAAGCAGCGCAGGAACGGGGCCGTGCTGAATGAAGCCCTCGCCAAGATCCAGGCAGCGCTTCCTGACGGCAGACAAAGCGGGATCGGCGGCGATCTCGTCATAGATACCCACGTGGGTGGGGCACTCCTCCGCGAACAGGAGCACGCCGGTCTTCTGCGCGGAGATGCGGCAGGCACCGTCCGGCGGACGGATCCCGTTCAGCTTCACCACCTCCGCGTCGATCCCCTGGGCGGCCAGAAGATCCGCGGCATCCAGAACGGTGTTGATCATGGTGCCGTAGGCGCAGAGAGTCAGATCCTTTCCCTGCCGCAGGACGGGATCCTTGCAGACTTCCGTATAGCGGCCGTCACAGCCGCGGGGATAGCGAACCGCAACCGGGCCGTCCATATCCAGAACAGCAGTCCTCAGCATCGCTGCAAGCTCGGCCTGGTTCGCGGGGCAGAGGATCCGCATACCGGGGACCTGCCGCAAAAAGCCTACGTCGAAGACCCCGTGGTGGGTCTCGCCGTCAGCCCCAACCAGGCCGGCCCGATCCACCGCAAACACCACATGAAGCTGCAGGATCGCAACATCGTGGATCAGCATATCATAGGCCCGCTGGAGGAAGGTGGAATAGATCGCAACCACAGGGATCATCCCCTGCTTGGCAAGGCCGGCGGCCATTGCCACGGCGTGGCCCTCCGCTATGCCCGCGTCACCGAAGCGCTCCGGATGCTTGGCGGCAAAGGGATCCAGGCCTGTGCCGCTCTGCATGGCGGCAGTGATGGCGCAGATCCTGGGGTCGGCGTCCGCAAGGGCGGTAAGGGTGGTTCCGAAGGTCTTGGAGAAGCAGATGGGCCCGCCTCCTGCGGCGGCGCCGGTCTTCGGATCGAAGGCGCCGATGCCGTGGAACAGATCGGGGTTCTCCTCCGCCGGCTGATAGCCCTTTCCTTTTTGCGTGATCACGTGCAGGATCACGGGCTTTTTCAGATCTCTGGCCTGCATCAGCTGCCAGGTCAGCTTTTCCACGTCATGTCCGTCCACAGGGCCGAAGTACTCATAGCCCATATCGTTGAACATATTGGAGCTGATCAGGCGCTTTTTCAAGCCCTCCTTGAAATGGTGGACGCCGTTATAAATGGCGCGGCCCACGCCGGTCGATTCCGTGGCGGAACGCCAGGCCTTTTTGAGCTGGTAGTAGCTGGGCCTTTGCCGGATATTGGAGAGGTGCTTCGCCATCGCGCCTACGTTGGGCATAATGGACATCCCGTTGTCGTTGAGGATGACGATCAGCGGCTCCCCGCTGGAGCCCGCGTCATTCAAGCCCTCGTAGGCCAGGCCGCCCGTCAGAGCACCGTCTCCCATCAGCGCGATCACATTGTAGTCTTCCCCCCGCAGTGTCCGGGCCCGGGCCATTCCCAGGGCAACGGATACCGAGTTGGACGCATGGCCGGCGATAAAGGCGTCATGCACGCTCTCGCTGGGCTTCGGAAACCCGGCAAGGCCGTCCAGCTGCCGAAGCGTCGGAAAACGGTCGGCGCGGCCGGTCAAAAGCTTATGCACATAGGATTGGTGCCCTACGTCAAAAACCAGTCGGTCTTTGGATGTATCAAAAACACGGTGGATGGCGACCGTGAGCTCCACGACGCCCAGATTGGACGCCAAATGGCCGCCGGACGCGGAGACCTGCTCCACCAGGAAGCTGCGAATATCATTGCAGAGGGCTTTCAGCTCCGGCCCTTTCATGGCGCGAAGCTCCTCTGTAGATGGAAAATGCATGAAATCAGTCATTTCTGTATCTTATTTTTTTCTGGAAAACAGGTGCTTGAAGCGCCAGATCAGCTTTGCCGCGCGATGCACGATGGTGGTGGAATAATCCAGGGCGATCTGCTTGCAGAACGCCTTGCCGAGGATCGTCAGCGCAGCAACCAGCGCCGAAAGCAGCAACTGGATTACCCTCAGAGAGGGATGCTGCATACTGGCGTATGCCTCCGCCGCTACAACGGCGGCGGCCGCACCGGAGATAATGCCGCAGATATCGCCTACAACGTCGTTGCAGACAGAGGATACCCTGCCTGCATTGCGGAGCAGCCAGATCCCCTCGGCTCCGCCCGGAACCTTCCGGGCAGCCATGGAATGGAAGGGCTTTTCCTCTGCGGCGGTGACCGCCACGCCCAGCAGATCAAAGAAAATGCCTATGGCAATGATGGTCAGCAAAATTACAAAGGCCCCAAACAGGGACGCCGCGCTCAGCAGCTCCTGAGACAGAAAGGAAAAAGCTGCGGAGATGGTCATCGCAAGCAGGAAAATGGTAACGAGCCAGCGTATATGAGAGGCGGACTTGCCGCCGCTGCGGGTTTTTCGATGTCGTGAATCCGATTTCTCGGATGCTTCGTTTGTTTGTTTCAAGTGATAAATCCTCAACTGTGTGAAAGGGTGGTGGCAATACTCGAAGTAAATCTTGCGGCTTAGGTCGGGTTGGTTTTCCCCGCAGGCAACCCGTCGTCACCGAACGGGCAGTTCCCTTTTCATGCCTGTGCTGTGCCGTCGCCTGTGCACAGTACCCGATTGCCACTGAGTCCGCACTGTAATCCCTCGAATATCCAAAATGACTGCCTAGGTGTTTTCCACACCGGATGCCGTCGATTCTTAGCCTCTTTTGCAGATACGGTTTCCAGAGAATATCGTCTTTGCCTGTGGCCAGAAGTAAGTGCGCGTGACTCCTCTTTCCCCATCGTA
>JAEEZZ010000147.1 GCA_016292255.1 Oscillospiraceae bacterium | reverse complement strand
TTGTCCGAAGAGGGTTGGATTCTGTCCAATTGGAGCTTTATCTTGTCTCTATTGGGCACAACCTATACAAATACTATAACAAACAGATGAAGCTCCAGCAAGCTGCGTAGTTTTCCACACCCGCCGCTTCCTGGGGTAGGGGTAGTGTGCCCATTCCAGCTGTATTCATCTTCAAATTCTGCCGAATCCCGCAAAAACAAGGGACTGTGAAGTCCGGGAGTGGCTTTCACTCCTTTTCTTCACAGCCCCTTTTTTTGTGTCTTGTGCAGAGCTGCGTCAATAGATGCCGTAGGCGATCACAACGGATACGATCAGATAGATGACTCCGAGGAACATCGGATAGTTGAACGCGTCGGCTCTTCTGTCTCTGTTCTCCTGGAGGAATTCACCGATGCTCTGATTTTTGCTCTGCTCCGAGCTGTGCCGGTCGAAGAACTTGAACGACCGGACGCCGCGCTGGAGAAAAAAGCTGCTGATATCCAGGTATCCATGCAGAACCGCCGAATAGATGATGCCCACGATCAGCAGGATCAACGCAACGATGGTCAGGATATCCGTGAAGGCCAAAAGGCGATTGCCCGTTGCAGTGAATGCCTTTACCGCGGGATACGCCAATGTGATAATCACATGGGAGATCAGGATACTCGGCTTGATTTTTTTCAGCTTTCCAATCATCGGAACCGATCTTCTATCAGCGATTCACGCCAAGCTCCCGCTCCTTGCGAGCGATCTTCTCCTCGTATTCCTTCATCTCTTTGCTGGTGGCAAAGATGAAGTGGCCGGGGCGGATCTCACGCATTTCACGCTTCTCTCCCGACTGATCCAGCACAGAGGGATCGTAGTCGATGTGCTTTCTGGTGCGCTCGACGATGGGGTCGGGCATGGGAACGGTGGAAAGCAGAGAGATGGTGTAGGGATGCAGGGGGAACTTGAACAGGGTCTCAGACTCGGCGATCTCCACGATCTCGCCGTGGTGGATGACCGCGATACGGTCCGCGATGAAGCGGACGACGGACAGGTCATGGGCGATGAACAGGTAGGTCAGATTTCTCTCGGCCTTGAGCTTGTTCATCAGGTTCAGAACCTGGGCGCGGATGGAGACATCAAGGGCGGAGATGGGCTCGTCGGCCACGATGAACTTGGGGTTCATGATCATGGCGCGGGCGATGCCGACACGCTGACGCTGGCCGCCGGAGAACTCATGAGGATAACGGGACTTGTGCTCGGGCAGCAGGCCCACGTCCTGCAGGGCCTTATCGACCTTGGCGATACGGTCCTCTTCGTTATCGTACAGGTGGAAATTGTAGAGGCCTTCGGAGACGCAGTACTCGATGGTAGCACGCTCGTTCAGCGAAGCAGCAGGATCCTGGAAGATCATCTGGATGTTACGGACGACCTCACGGTCCTCCGCGTGAGAGATCTTACCGGAGATACGCTTGCCCTCGAACTGGATCTCGCCGGCGCTGCAGGGGTTGATCCGCAGGATGGCGCGGCCGAGGGTGGTTTTTCCGGAGCCGGACTCACCCACGAGGGCAAAGGTCTCGCCCTTGTAGATGTCGAAATTTGCGTCCTTGACGGCAACAAATTTCTTCTTCTGGCCGACGTCAAAGGAAATGTCCACGTGCTTGATGGAAATAATGACCTCTCTGTCCTGCTTATTGCTCGACATGGAACGCACCTCCCTTATCCGTCATCAATTTGATCTTCTCATGCAGATTCTGGATGATCTCCGGCTTTTCCAGCTTAGGCGCACGGGGATCCATCAGCCATGTCTTGGCATAGTGGGTGTCGCTCACCTTGAAGAAAGGCGGCTCCTGCACAAAGTCGATCTTCAGTGCGTGCTCGTTACGAGGCGCAAAGGCGTCGCCCTTGATCTTGTTGTACAGCGAAGGCGGCGTGCCGGTGATGTAGAACAGATCCTTGCCCTTCTCGCCGAGCTGGGGAAGGCTGGACAGCAGGGCCCAGGTGTAGGGGTGACGAGGATCGAAGAAGATCTCCTCCACGTTGCCGTACTCGATGATCTGGCCGCCGTACATAACGCCGACACGGTCAGCCACGTTGGCCACAACGCCCAGGTCATGGGTGATGTACAGGGTGGTGAACTTCAGCTCCCGCTGCAGGTCACGGATCAGCGCAATGATCTGCGCCTGGATGGTGACGTCCAGCGCGGTGGTGGGCTCGTCGCAGATCAGGATCTCGGGGTGGCAGGAAAGAGCGATGGCGATAACGATACGCTGACGCATACCGCCGGAATACTGGAAGGGATACTCGTCAAAACGATCCGCAGCATTCACGATGCCGACGCGCTCCATAATATCAATGGCCTGCTTTTTGGCTTCCGCCTTGGAGATCTTCTGGTGCTTTTCGATGACCTCGGTGATCTGAGAGCCGATGGTGCGGATGGGGTTCAGGGAGGTCATGGGGTCCTGGAAGATCGTGGAGATCTTGGCGCCGCGGATGCCTTCCCAGTCTCTGTCCGTCTTCAGCTTGGTCAGATCCTTCCCGTGGAACATAACGGAGCCGTTGGAAATGCTGCCATTGGATTCCAGCATACCGGTGAAGGTCTTGGTGAAGACGGATTTGCCGGAGCCGCTCTCGCCGACGATGGCAAAGGTCTCGCCCTCGTAGAGGTCGAGGGAGACGCCGCGAATCGCGGTGAGGTAGTTATCGCGGACTCTGAACTTGACTTCAACGTCCTTTGCGGACAGGATAA
This sequence comes from Oscillospiraceae bacterium, assembly GCA_016292255.1. GTDB lineage: Bacteria > Bacillota > Clostridia > Oscillospirales > Oscillospiraceae > JAFRPC01. Next base: position 44,361 of record JAEEZZ010000147.1, on the reverse strand, counting down.
CTTTTTTCTCGTCCATGTTCGTTCCCCCTTACATATGCGTACGCGGATCGGTCGCGTCAGCGAGCTTCTGTCCCACGATGTACAGGGAGATTGCAATCAGCGCGACGACGCTCACGGGGATCCAGAACAGATGGGGATAACCGCTCATGAACGAAGTGTACATGGAGATCATGCGGCCCAGGGAGGCGTTGGTGGTGCCAAGGCCAAGGCCGAGGTAGCTCAGGAAGACCTCATAGGAGATGATGTTCGGGATCTCGCGGGAGATGTAGGTCATGATGACCGAAACAAGATAGGGCAGAATGTTCTTGGTGATGATCGTACCGGTACCGGTGCCGAGGCACTTGGAAGCGAGGTTGTACTCGCGGTCACGGATGATCATAACCTGGGTACGGATGAAGTATGCCACATAGATCCAGCTGGTACAGGTCATGGTGATGATCAGAGAGCGCATGCCGGCGCCCAGAACGTAGGACAGGATCATGGCCAGCAGCAGGAACGGAATGTTGGCGATGACGTTGTAGACCTCGATCATCCACTTATCCATCTTCTTGGAGAAGCCCCAGAGGGCGCCCACCAGAACGCCGATCAGCATATTGATGGCAGTACTGACGAAGCTGACGATGATGGAGTTGCGAGCGCCGGCCCAAACCGCGTCAAAGACAGAGTTACCGATGTTATCGGTGCCGAAGAGCTGCTCGGAGCTGGGGCTGAGGAACTTCTTGCTGGCGTCGTTGATGTTGGGAGCGACAGTGGGATCGTAACCGGAGGTCAGAGGCTGAATCAGCGCGAAGAGCACCAGGGCGATCATCACGATGGACACAGCAACTGTAAACTTGCTCTTGAAGAAGGTTCTCCAAACCGACTTCCAGTAGGAATAGCGGGGAGCAGCGATGTGCTCGGATTCGAGCTTATCAAACGCAGCAAATTCAAACAGATTTTCTTTATCCATCGTTTAGGTCCTCCCTGCTTTCTCACTGAGCGAAATACGCGGATCGATCTTCGTAATCAGAATATCGCCGCAGAGAACGGCAAGAATGAAGATCGTAGAGAACATGAACGCCAGGGCAATGACCATCACGTTGTTGTACTGCCGGATCGCGTTCGGAAGCATCTTGCCCATGCCGCCGACGGAGTAGATCGACTCAGTGATCAGAGCGCCGGTGATGCAGGCGGCCAGAGAGGTCGGGATGCCGTGGGCAATGGGGATGCTGGCGTTCTTAAAGATGTGCTTGTTGAAGATCTCACGGCGGTTCAGACCCTTGGCCTTGGCGAACTTGACGTAGTCAGAGTTCATCTGGTCAACCACATAGCGGCGCGTCCAGAGCATCAGGCCGGAGATGGAGGGCATAGCCAGGGAAATGACCGGCAGAATCCAGGAACGAACGTCGGCCGGGCCGTAGGTGGTGAACACGGAAGGCAGATCCGTAATTGACGTCATAAGATAGCGGAACAGATAGATATAAGCCAGGGAGGGCACGGCAATGATAAAGATGATGTAAGCCATGCCGAGCTTATCCGCCAGCTTGTCCTTGCGGCGCGCCATCAGAACACCGATGGGAAGGCCGAGACCGTAGGCCAGCACCATGGCGATGATGCCCATGATGAAGGAGGTGCCGACCATGGAGGGCTGATCCTTGAAGGTCTCGTAGTTGGCGTAGTTGTCCACGAACTTCTTCTTGTCCATTCTGTCAACAGAGGACTTATAGGTCAGCGTGCCGAAGTTGATGGCGGAATCCTGCTCAAGGCCGGTCTCGAAGGTGACCGGGCGCTTAACCTCGGTGCCCTGGGACTGGAACAGGACACGCAGCACTTCAATACCCTGATAGGTGGGATAGGAGGTACCGAAATTCAGCGTGATAAAGTTCTGATGAATGAAGGGGAAATTGCTGTCGGTATAGAACAGATACTTGTGGGTGGAGCCGCTGCCGATCAGAGCCAGGCCGCCGGTGGGCGTTTTGCCGAACTTCAGGCTGCGCTCCAGGTCGGGATTATTCTCGTCTTCCACAGAGTGGATGGTGTCCACCACGATCATGTTGGACAGCCAGCGGAGCATCTGCTTGATCACGGGAACATCCTTGTAGGCGTAGTAGCGGCCACTGACCTCAAACTGAGCGACGGTATAACCCTTCTCCGTGTAGATGCGGACAAAATCCGCGCTCTCCTTGGATTCGGGCTGCACAGCGTCGGTCATTCTGGGGTCGCCGGCAGGATACAGCGTGAGGCAGTAGTCATTGATACGGACGTAATCCAGATAGCCGAGCTTCTGCCAGGTGGAATACACGTACTCGGTCTTATCGTCGGACTTACTGGCGAGCTTACGGTAGGTGCTGTCTTCAAAGAAAATGTTTTCACGCGGGATCAGAGTGTACACCATGGTGAACACGATGATCATGATGATCAAAATGGAAATCAGCGACCGAAGAAGTCGTTTCCATATGTAGCCTTTCTTCATTAAAGGTACCGCTCCTTACTTCTTAGCTTCTCTGAGGCCTCGCGTCCGATTGGGCACGAGGGATAACGGTGTGCGGTCATTGAAAAAGGGAGCCGGAGGACACAGCCGTCCGGCTCCCCCTCTTCAGTTAATGCTTAGGGTTCAGCTTGGATTCTTTGAATTAATTGCCGGCAAGCCATGCTTCCTTGGCAGCATAGTAGTCATCCGCAAGCACGGGCTCGTTGAGGAGCTTCATGTACTTGAAGTAAGGAACAGCATTCCAGGAAGCCTGGCCATAGAGACCGTAGGCAGCGGTGAAGGGCTGCACCTTGCTGACGGTGAGGGAAGCGCCTCTGGTCTGATAGGGACGGAGGATACCGCCGGTGAGCAGCATAGCCTCAGCCTTGGCAAAGAGCTCGATGCGCTCGTCGCCGGAGGCCAGGACAGCCTGGTCAACAACAGCCTGGACATCTTCCAGACCCAGAGTCTTCAGAACTTCCTTCTGGACGTCGTCCTGACCCTGGCTCTCGTAGTTGATGCCGGAGTAGTTCAGCATATCGCCATCGTGGATGTTGAAGCAGTGCAGGTAGGTCAGAGGATCGCCGTAGTCGGGACCCCAGCCGGCGCCGAAGACGAGGTCGATGGAGTTGGACACGCCGTCGGGCTGGTTGTAGAATGCGGAGTAGTAGACGGAGGAGTTGCCCTCGAGGAACTGCAGGTCGATCACAACGTAATCGCCGATGGCGGACTCGATGGAGTTCTTCATCGCCAGCTGCATGTTCTTCTGGTTCTCAGAAGCAGCGTAGACGGGGACGTCCAGGTGGACAGGCCACTCAGCGACAGACTCGCCCAGCTCCTGCTTGGCCTTCTCAGCGAAGGTCTTGGCCAGCTCGGGGTTGTACCAGCCGTCCTGGCCGTCGTTCAGGTCGATGCCCTTGTACTCGGGAACCAGCTCTTCCACGTACTTCTGGACAAGGGAGCCGATGGAGCGGCCGTCAGAGGTGATGCAGAAGGTGTAGGGAACCAGAGTGTTACGGATGACGTCGTCAGCGCGCTCCTCGCCCTGGGTGATCGCGGAAACCGCATGAGCGGAGTAAGCAGCGTACACAGCGCGACGGAAGTTGGCGTTCAGGATAGCAGCGTGGGTATCAGCCTTCTGCTGATCGGTGGTCTTGCTGGTGGTGGAGACGGAGGGATCGTTGTACAGAGCGTACAGACGGCGGTCCCAGTTGAAAGCGCCCCAGAAGGAGGTGGCGGTGGTCATGGAGATGTACTGGTTGTCCTTGTACAGCTCGTCAGCCTTGGCAACCACATCGGGCAGAGAGGAGTTGATGGCGGTAGCGGTGACCTCGCCGTTCACGAACATGTTGAAGTTCAGAGCGGGATCCTGGCCGTCGGTGTAGGAAACAACGACGTGCTTGACATAGACGTGGTCAGCATCGTAGTAGTTGGGGTTGGCGTCGAAGCGGACTTCCTGTGCGGGAACCAGGGAGCTCAGGATGTAGCAGCCGTTGTACAGGATGGAGTCGGGCTGCACAGCACCGAAGTCCTCTCCCTTGGACTCCAGGAACTCAGCGTTGATGGGCCACAAGATGGAGTAGGTGCACATGCCGTCGAAGTAGCCGCAGGGGCCGGTCAGGGTGTAGGTCAGGGTGTTGCCGTCAGCCTTGATGCCAACGTCTTCCCAAGAACCAGTGCCTTCGGAGTAGGCGCGCAGACCGACGATCAGGTCAGCAACCAGGCCGAGGGTCTCGGACTTGGAGTCAGCAGCGTGCTTCAGGCCGGTGACGAAGTCTTCAGCCTTAACGGAGTCGTACTCTTCGCCGCTGCTGGTGGACCAAACAGCGTCGTCGCGGATCTCGAAGGTCCACTCGGAGGAGTCTTCGTTGTGGCTCCACTTCTTAGCCATGCCGGGAACCAGAACGCCATGGGAGTCCTGAGTCAGCAGGCCTTCGATGAAGTTGGAGACATAGTCGCCATTGGAGGACTTGTTGTTGTAAACATAGTCCAGGGTGGTCACGTCGAAGTTGGTGATCATCGCGTAGGTGTCGGGGCCGTCGTAGACTTCCACGGGCTCGGTCACCACGGGCTCAGTGACTTCCTGAGTCTCCACGGTAGCGGGCTGGGTCTCACTGGGCTGGTTGTTGGGCTGGGTCTCGACCTTGGTATCTTCGGGAGCCTTGGTCGCGGCCTTGGTCTCGTTGGTGCTGTCCTTGCAGCCTGCGAACAGGGTGAGGAGCATCACAACAGCGAGAAGCAATGCGAGAAACTTTTTCATGCTATTTCCTCCTGTTTTTTATACATACGTAAATTTTGCCGTATCTTTCGACACTAGCAATCGTATGTATATTTGCTCTGTTATTGTAATGTTTTTTTTGGGATTTGTCAATAGTGAAGTCCGACTATTTGTGAAAGTGTTGTGAAATTGTTACAAAATTACTAAAAAAGCGCTGTCTTCTTCGTTTCAATTCACATTTGTTTCGCGGTTCTGCACAGGGCGGTCCGACCGCAGTCGACCGGGAACAGGGCATAAGAAACAGCCCGGCGGCCGGGGTCCGGCCGCCCTACAGGCCGCCCTACTGCGCCGCTCTGTCCTGTTCGATCAGGCGCTTGAGGGCCTCCACGGCGACCTTGACGGAGGCGGAGGTGTCCTCGTTCATGGTCTGATCCAGGCCGGCGGCCTCCCGCTCCTGGTTCCAGATCACATGGAAGCAGGAGCCGCAGCGGACGCCCAGGGCGTCGGCCACCACGAAGAGGGCCGCGGACTCCATTTCGGAGGCCAGGACGCCCAGTCTTTTCCAGGCCTCCCACTTGTTCAGCAGCTCGTAGGAGACAGGCATTTTGTTGGGGTTGTGCTGACCGTAGAAGGCGTCCTTGCACTGCACCACGCCCACGTGGGTGGTTTTGCCCAGGGCCAGAGCCGCGTCCCGCAGGGCGATGGTGACGTCCAGGTTCGCCACGGCGGGATACTCGATGGGGGCGTATTCGCAAGAGGTGTGCTCATAGCGGATGGCGCCGGTAGCCACCACGATATCCCCGGACTTGACCTTGAGGTTGATGCCGCCGCAGGTACCGGTGCGGATGAAGGTGTGGGCGCCGATGTTGTGCAGCTCCTCCATGGCGATGGAGGCGGAGGGGCCGCCGATGCCGGTGGAGCAGACGGAGACCTTCTCCCCCAGCAGATAACCCGTGTAAATATTGTACTCCCGGTTCTGGCCCACGTGGTGGGCGTCGTCAAAGAGGGCGGCAATAGACGCGCAGCGGCCGGGGTCACCGGGCAGGATCACGTACTTGCCCACGTCGCCTTCGACGCAGTGGATATGAAATTGCTTGTCAAGCTGTTGCATGGTGGTTACTCCTTTCGATTATTCAGCGGGCGGACAGCAAAGTGCCGTCCCTACGGGGTGCACGGACGGCAAAGTGCCGTCCCTACGGGGTGCGCGGACGGCAAAGCGCCGTCCCTACGGTGTGCGCGGACGGCAAAGTGCCGTCCCTACGGGGGGCGCGGACGGCAAAGTGCCGTCCCTACGGGGTGCGCGGACGGCAAAGTGCCGTCCCTACGAGGGGCGCGGACGGCAGAGTGCCGTCCCTACGGGGTGCGCGGACGGCAGAGTGCCGTCCCTACGGATTGTCTTCTTCATTTACAGGTCGAACAAGCTGACCTGACTTGTAGCAGGCAGATCCCCGAAGGCTCCGGCGGCTCGCAGGGTCTCGATGTGGGTCTGGGAGACCTTGGGGCAGGCAGCCGAGAATTCCTCGATGGAGATAAAGGTCTTGCCCCGGCGGCCCTCGGCGATGTCCTTGGCCGCGTTCTCGCCCAGGCCGGAGATGGCCACGAAGGGCGGCAGAAGCTTCCCATCCTTAATGAGGAATTTCACGGCGTCGGACTCATAGACGGACACCGGCAGGAACTCGAAGCCCCGGAGATAGAACTCGTAGACGGCCTCCAGGGTGGTGATCAGCTGATCGTCCTTATCGGTGCGATCCTCCATGGCCTGCAGACCCTCCAGCGCGGCAAGGCATTCCTCCTTGCCCTTACACATGACGGAGGCGTCAAAGCCGCCCTTCTGACTGCGGCGGTAGAAATAGGCCGCGTAGAAGGCCAGGGGCTCGTGGACCTTGAACCAGGCGATGCGGAAGGCCATCATGACGTAGGCCGCGGCGTGGGCCTTGGGGAACAGATACTTGATCTTCTTGCAGGAGCCGATGTACCACTCCGGCACGCCGGCGGCCTTCATCTCCTCCTCCGCGCCCTCGGGGAGGCCTCTCCCCTTTCGGACGGCCTCCATGATCTTGAACGAGCGCTTGTCCGGCATCCCGCACTGGATCAGATAGTTCATGATATCGTCGCGGCAGCCGATGGCCTGGGAGACCGTGGCCGTTTTCGAAAGGATCAGATCCCGGGCGTTGCCCAGCCAGACGTCGGTGCCGTGGGAGAAGCCGGAAAGCCGGATCAGCACGTCAAATTGGGTGGGCTGGGTCTCCTTGAGCATGCCCCGGGTGAAGCCGGTGCCGAACTCCGGGATCGCCACGGCCCCGGTCTGGCCCAGGATGGGGTCGTTCTCAAAGCCCAGCACCTTGGAGGAGGTAAAGATGGACATGGTGTCCTTGTCGTCCAGGGGGATCCGCTGGGGATCCACGCCGGTCATATCCTGAAGCATACGGATCATGGTGGGGTCATCGTGGCCCAGCATATCCAGCTTCAGCAGGTTTTCCTCCATGGGGTGGTAGTCGAAGTGGGTGGTGATCCACTCGGATTCGTGGTCGTCCGCCGGGTGCTGCACCGGGCAGAAGTCCCAGATCTGGTTCTCCTTGGGGATGACCACCAGGCCGCCGGGGTGCTGGCCGGTGGTGCGCTTCACGTCCACGCAGCCCATGGCAAGCCGGGTCTCCTCGGCGCGGCTGGCCTTCAGGCTCCGCTCGGAGAGGTATTTCTTCACGTAGCCGAAGGCGGTCTTGTCCGCCACGCCGCCGATGGTGCCGGCGCGGAAGACGTGGGACTTGCCGAACATCTCCACACAGTAGGCGTGGGCCTTGGCCTGGTACTCGCCGGAGAAGTTCAGGTCGATATCGGGGACCTTGTCGCCGCCGAAGCCCAGGAAGGTCTCAAAGGGGATGGCAAAGCCGTCCTTTTCAAAGGTCGTCCCGCACTTGGGGCAAACCGCGTCTGGCAGATCCGCGCCGCAGTTGCAGCCCTCCGGCACCTCGAAGGTGGTGTACTTGCAGGCCGGGTTGGGGCAGCGATAGTGGGGCGGCAGGGAGTTGACCTCAGTGATGCCGGAGAGGAAGGCTACCAGGGACGAGCCCACGGAGCCCCGGGAGCCCACCAGGTAACCGTGCTCCAGGGAATTCAGCACCAGCTTCTGGGCGGAAATATAGATCACGTCGTAATGGCAGTTGATAATGTCGCCCAGCTCCGTCTCCACCCGCTTGGTGATGATCTCCGGCGGGTTTTCGCCGTAGAGCCGGTGCAGCTTGCCGTAGACCAGGGATTTGAGATCCTCCACGGAATTCTCGATCTTTGGGGCGTAGAGGTTGTGGGGCGTGGGACGGATCCAATCGCACATATCCGCGATCAGATTGGTGTTTTTCACCACGATCTCGCGGGCCTTCTCCGCGCCGAGATAGGAAAACTCCTCCAGCATTTCGTCGGTGGTGCGGAAATAGAGAGGATTCGGCCGGTCGCAGTCGTCGAAGCCCTTGGAGGCCAGCAGAATGCGGCGGAACACCTCATCCTCGGGGTTCAGGAAGTGCACGTCGCCTGTGGCGCAGACGGGCTTTTCCAGGGCCTCGCCCAGGCGAACCACCGTGCGGTTGAAATCCTTCAGCTCCTCCTCGGACTCCGCAAGGCCGTTTTGCAGCATAAAGCGGTTGTTGGCAAGGGGCTGCACCTCGAGGAAGTCGTAGAATTCCGCGATCCGTTTCAGTTCCTCCCAGGGCTTCTTCTGCACGATGGCGGTGAACAGCTCTCCCGCCTCGCAGGCGGAGCCGATGATCAGACCCTCCCGCCAGCGCAGCAGCTCGGACTTGGGGATCACCGGCGCGCCGTTGCCGCCGCGGCGGGCGTGGAAGTAGTAGAGATTGGAGAAGGAAATCAGTCGGTAGAGGTTCCGCAGGCCCAGGGAGTTCTTTGCAAACAGTATAATATGGTGGATGCGCTGATCCTTGGGGGTGGGGTGGGAGCCGAAATCCATGGATCCCGCCGCGGCGTTGACCGCCTGGAGCCGATCCACCCCCCGCTCCAGGAGCATCCGGGCAAAGCGGTCATAGAGCAGACCGCAGGTGATGGCGTCGTCGGTGGCCCGGTGGTGGGCGAAGTCCGGCAGCTCGAAGTACTCCGCCAGCACGTCCAGCTTGCGCTTGGTGAATTGGGGCAGCAGGTCGTAGGCCAGGCCCAGGGTATCCACACAGGTGGGATGGAAGGGCAGATTCAAGCGGCGGCAGGCCGCCTTCATCATGCTCAGATCGTAATTCGCGTTATGGGCCACCAGGGGCAGCTCCCCGCAGAATTGGAGGAAGGCCGTGATCGCCTCCCGCTCCGAGGGCGCGCCCACCAGCATTTCATCCGTGATGCCGGTGAGCTCCACAATGGTGTCGGAGAGCCGGCGCTCCGGATCCACAAAGGTGTTGAATTTTTCCAGGATTTGGTCGCCCCGCATCCGGGCAGCGCCGATCTCGATCAGCCTGTCCTGCTCGGCGGAAAGCCCGGTGGCCTCCACGTCAAAGGCGATGAATTCCCCGTTCAGCGGGCCGTCCCGGTCGCCGAAGACGCAGTTGCGGTAGGTCTTGGCGCTCTCCGGCGTGGCGTCGGTGTCCACGTCGTTGATAAAGTAGCCCTCGCAGCCGTAGAGGATCTTGATGGGCTCCTCCGTTCCGGCGATGTTGGTCTTGGAGTTGGCCAGGGCGTCGGTGAAGGAATGGGCGACGCCGTGATCGGTGATGGCCACGGCCCGGTGGCCCCACTTTGCCGCCTGCAGGATCGCGTCGGCCGCGTTGGTGACGGCGTCCATGGCGGACATCTTGGTATGCAGATGGAGCTCCACCCGCTTTTCCGGGGCGTTGTCCTTCCGCACCGGGCGCTTGGCCTCCTGGATGGAGAAGGGCTGGAGCACCAGCTCGTTGTCATAGCGGCTGACGGTGACCTTGCCGTAGACCCGGACATAGCTGCCGGGCTTGTGCTTTTTCGGATTCGGCTCGTGGATGGCATCCAGGATCGGCCTGGCCTTGCCTTCCTCCATATACTGATTGACGCAGACGGAGCCGGTGTGGTCGGTCATATAGAAGCTGACCACCCAGGCCTTGGCCTTGGGCAGCTCCTTGTGGTTCACCGCAAAGACCTCGCCCTCCACGCAGACCTTGAACATATCCACGTTCAGCTCCCGCATGGGGATGGGATCCTGGAAGATGGGCTTGCCGAAGATCGTCCCGTCGGCTGTGGGCTGGGCCTTGGCCGCAGGCTCCGCCGGGGCAGCCGGTTCCGCCGCGGGACAACTGGCCTGGGCCTCTGCGCGGATGCGCTCCGTCTCGGCAAAGAGCTCCTCCGCAGTCAGCTCCCGGCCGCCGTGGAGCTCGACCCGGATGGGCGTACCGAAGCAGGCGGAGAGCCATTCTTCCGCGTGGCGCAGATGGGGCTTCAGATCCGCAAGGCCGTTGCCCCGCAGATGGGCGTGGAGCGTGGCGCCCTCCGCCTCCCAGCGGCAGCCCGCCAGGGTGGCGGGCGCAGGGGGATAGAAGCCCGAAAGCAGGCCCGTCACGTCGGCGTAGTCCATGTTGGCCAGCAGCGCCGGATCGTAACGGGGCTCCAGCGTGACCCGCCGCAGGTCGTAGACCGTGCAGATCTGCTGCTCCGCCTTGGCCAGCAGGGGCAGGGGCAGGTAGACCTCGCTGCGAAGCACGACAGCGACCTCCCGCTCTTTTACGCGGAGGTCGACGTTTTCCACGCTATTCTGTTGCAGCAGTGCGTTGACCTCTCCCAGATCTGCCTCCGGGAAAAGGTCAAGCAGGGTTACGTTTTCTTTCATGGATCATCCTGTTTTTGGAAGTAATACGTAATAGGTAATAGGTAATAAGTAGCTTCGCAACGTGCGTGCCCGTTCCCTATTACCTGTTACTTATTACTTATTACTTGTTACCTATTACTTACATGGCCTCGACGTACCGAAGCAGGGTCGGCAATAACTGATCGTAGGGCAGCTTTTCCTTCAACTCGCCCTTGACGAAGATCACGCCGCAGCCGTCGCCGCCGGCGATGCCCACGTCGGCCTCCCGGGCCTCCCCGGGGCCGTTGACCACACAGCCCATGACCGCCACGGTCAGAGGCTTTTTGCAGTCCCGCAGGGCCTCCTCCACCCGGCCCGCCAGACCGATCAGATCGATCTGCGTCCGGCCGCAGGTGGGGCAGGAGACGATATTGACGCCGTCCTTCCGCAGGCCGGCGGCCTTCAGGATGGCCTTGGCAGCCACCACCTCCCGGACAGGGTCGGCGGTGAGGGAGACCCGGATGGTATCCCCGATGCCCATGCAGAGCAGGCCGCCGATGCCCATGGCGGATTTCACCGTGCCCATGTACTCGGTGCCGGTCTCAGTGACGCCCACATGGAGGGGATAGTCGGACTGCTCCGCGAAGCGCCGGTAGGCCGCCATCATCAGCGGCACGTTGGAGGACTTCATGGACACGCAGGTGTCGTAGAAGCCGTATTTTTCCAGCAGGCGGATATGGCCGAAGGCGGATTCCACCAGGGCCTCGGGGGTGGGGTGGCCGTATTTTTCCAGCAGCTCCTTTTCCAGGCTGCCGCCGTTGACCCCCACCCGGATGGGGATATGGTGGGCCTTGCAGCAGTCCACCACCGCCTTGACCCGGTCCTCGCCGCCGATGTTGCCGGGGTTGATGCGGATCTTGGCCGCCCCGTGCTCCGCGGCGGCGATGGCGCAGCGGTAGTCGAAGTGGATGTCCGCCACCAGGGGCAGGGGGCTCTGCGCCGCAATTTTACCGAACGCCTCAGCGGCCTCCAGGGTGGGGACCGTCAGCCGGGCGATCTCACAGCCCGCGGTGTAAAGGGCCTTGAGCTGGGACAGGCTCCCCTCCACGTCGGTAGTCTTTGTGTTGCACATGGATTGGATGGAGACCGGCGCGCCGCCGCCCACCAATACGTTTCCCACCTTGATTTGTTTCGTCATGGTTTTTCCTCTTTTCGATTCCGGCAGCCACCTGGGTGCCTCGGGCTGGCAGCCGCTGGCCGCCCCCGCGAATTATCGGTTAATAATTTGGATCACGTCCTTCACCATCAGGACGGCCATCAGGCCCAGGAGAAGGATCATCGCGCCCGCGTGGATATAGCCCTCGTACTTGGGGTTGATCTTCTTCTTCGTGATCGCGGTGAAGACCGTGTTGATCAGCAGGAAGAGCACCCGGCCCCCGTCCAGGGCAGGGATGGGCAGCATATTCATCACCGCCAGGTTCACGGCGATAAACGCGCCGATATAGAGGACGTTCTCGATGCCGCCGGAGACGGTCTCCGCGCTCTCCCCGGTCTGGACCATGATATCCACCACACCGGCGGCTCCGCTCATATCCTTGAGCCCCACCTTACCGGTAAACAGGTCCGTCAGGCCGTACCAGACCATGCGCGCAAAGTCGATGCAGTCGTAGGCCCCGTACCGCAGAACGGAGCCGAAGCTCTTCTCCGCCCGCTTGCCGAAGGTGAGGCCGTACCGCAGCTCCTCCTCCCCTTCCTCGTTCACGACCTTGACCGCACGGATCAGGGAGAAATCCCGGAAGACGACCTTTTCCCCGTCCCGCAGGACCGTCAGCTCACAATGCTCCGTGTTCAGTCGGGATTCCAGCAGGGAGAAATCGGAAAACATATAGATGCGGCGGCCGTTGATGGCGTAGAGGGTATCCCCCACCTGCAAGCCCTGGCTCTCCATGACGTTGCCGGGAGAGAAGGCCGTGATCTCCGCGGTGCTGGTGCCCGGCCAAGCGAAGCCCAGCAGCAGGCAGATGACCACGAAGCCCGTCAGCAGGTTCATAAAGGAGCCCGCGCAGAGGATAATCAGCCGCTTCCACCACTTGGCAGCGGTGAAGGCCCGGGGATCCCCGGTCTCCTCGTCCTCACCCTCCATGGCGCAGTAGCCGCCGATGGGAAGCAGGCGGAAGGAATACTGGGTCTCCCCCCGCTTCCAGCCGAAGAGCTTGGGACCCATATTGATGGAAAATTCGTTGACCCGCACCCCCAGCAGCTTGGCCGTGAGAAAATGACCCAGCTCGTGGATGAAGATCAGGAAGCCGAAAATGAGGATGGCTAAGAGAATATAGAGGATTGACATATCGTAGTTACCTTTCCAATCGTCGGGATTTTCGAGCAAACGCAATCGAAACGCACGCGATTTTATTGTTTTTGCTCAGCCGCGCAGCGGGCAAGCCGGTCTGCCTCCAGGATCTCCTCCAGGGTCGGGTCTTGCTTGAACGGCACCGCGTCCAGGGCGCGCCGGACCAGATCGGAAATATCATAGAAGCCGATCTCCCGGCGCAGGAATTTCGCCACGGCGACCTCGTTGGCCCCGTTCATCACGGCGCAGGCGTTTCCGCCCTGACAGGCCACCGCTCTGGCAATGGCAAAGCAGGGGAAGACCTCCGGGTCCGGGGCGGCGAAGCTCAGGGGCGGGCAGGATAACAGATCCAGGCCCGGAGCGGGATTGACCGTCCGGTTCGGATAGGTCAGCGCAAGCTGAATGGGAATGCGCATATCCGGCACCCCCAGTTGGGCCAGCACCGCTCCGTCCACGAACTCCACCAGGGAGTGGACAATGGACTGGCGGTGGATCAACACGTCCACCTGCTCGGGGGGCAGCTCGTAGAGCCGCATGGCCTCAATGACCTCCAGCCCCTTATTCATGAGTGTAGCACAGTCGATGGTGATTTTTTCGCCCATCTTCCAGTTGGGGTGCCGCAGGGCGTCGTCCCGGGTGACGCGTTCCAGCTCCCCTCGGGTCTTGCCGAAGAAGGGACCGCCGGAGCAGGTCAGGATCAGACGCTTGACCTCCTCCCGTCCCTGGCTGCCCATGAGACATTGGAAAATGGCAGAGTGCTCGGAATCCACCGGGATGATCTCCGCCCCATGGGCCCGGGCGGTCTCCATGACCAACTCTCCCGCGCAGACCATGGTCTCCTTGTTGGCAAGGCCGATGCGCTTGCCCCGCTCCAGGGCGGCCAGGGTGGGCCGCAGACCCACCATACCCACCACGGCGGTGATGACCGTGTCCGCCTCGTCAATGGAGGCAGCGGCCAGAAGGCCCTCCTCTCCCCAGAGGATCTCCGGCTTGGGGTCCGGCAGCAGCGCCCGCAGTTCCCGGGCCGCCGCCTCCGTGGCCATGGAGACCAGCAGGGGCCGGAATTCGGCGATCTGCTCCGCCATGCGCTCCGCATTGGTCCCTGCGGTCAGCGCGGCGACCTTTACCGGCAGATGCCGGACAACGTCCAGGGTCTGCCGGCCGATGGAGCCGGTAGAACCCAAAATTGATAGTGTTTTCGTCATGATTGCTTCCTCAAATCGGTAGTGCCGATTATCAATCGGCCATGGGCCGGCAGATTGCCGGCGCTACACTATTTGGTTGCAAAGGGGATCGTAAGCAGCAGCACCTCCACCAGAGGGGCGACGACGGTGGTGGAATCGAAGCGGTCCAGCACGCCGCCGTGGCCGGGCAGCAGGCTGCCGTAGTCCTTGATCCCGGCCTGCCGCTTGATGACGGAGAAGGTCAGATCGCCCAGCATGGAGGCCCCTGCGCCCAGGATCCCGTACAGGATGGCAAAGAGGTAGTTGATTTGGAAGGCAAAGGCCTTCTCCATGATCAGCGCGTAGAGCACCATAAAGATCACCGTGCTGACCACGCCGCCGATGGCCCCCTCCACGGTCTTGTGGGGGCTGATCACCGGGCAGAGCTTCCGCTTGCCGAAGGCACGGCCCGCAAAGTAGGCCCCGGAATCCGGAACCATGGTGAGGACAAAGGCAGTAATAATGAAGAACTTGCCGTTCTCCATCACCCGCAGGCGGATCAGCGCCCCCAGCAGATAGGGGATCACCATCCCCGCGAAGATGGCGACGCAGACCGATTGAAAGCTCAGCTTGGCATGGGCGGCCAGCATCTCTCCAAAGAGGAGGGCAAAAAAGGCCAGCATCGCAGTCATGCCCAGCACCCGGTTCTGCACCTGCCAGCTCCACAGGCTGACCATCAGCGCCATACAGCTGGCATAGGCAAAGATCCGGACGTGCTTGCAAAAGCCCGCGCCGATCAGCAGCTCATAGACCGCCACAATGGACATGGCTGCCACCAGGATAGCGGTCGCCACGGCAGGCAGCACCAGAACGACCACCAGCAGCAGCGGCAGGCCGATGGCCGCAACGAGAATGCGAGTTTTCAAATTGCTTATCCCCTTCCGGTACAAAATTGTATAGATACCCTTATAAAACGATGTTATAAATTGTAGCACAAACGGCAATCGTTGTCAATGAACGAAGGCGACGAAAAAAGGAAGAAGCAAAAGCCCGGTATCCCGCAGCTCTTACTTCTTACTTTTTACCTCTTACTTTTTCCTTCTTCCCTTGTCCCACGTTCGGGGCGTCGAGGACGCCGCCCCCTACAGCTTAGCTCACTTCACCCCGCCAAACCTGCGGCTGCGTTTGTTATACGCCTCGATGGCGAGGTCGAGATCGGCGGGGCCGAAGTCCGGCCAGAGGGTGTCAGTGAAGTAGTACTCCGCATAGGCGCTCTGCCAGAGCAGGAAATTGGAGATCCGCTGCTCCCCGCTGGGCCGGATCACCAGATCCGGGTCCGGGACTCCGGCGGACCAGAGCAGATCCGAGAAGCCCGCCTCCGTCAGCGCCTCGGGCTCGGCCTCCCCTGCCGCGCATTTGGCTGCAAAGGCCCGGGCGGCCCGCAGGATCTCGTCCCGGCCGCCGTAGTTGATGCAGAAGTTGACCTGGACGCCCTCGTACTGCTTCGAGCGCTCCGCCAGCTCAGCCGCCTCCTCCCGCAGGGTGGGAGACAGGGGGGACAGATCCCCGAAGAAGCAGAAGCGCACCCGGTTCTTGTCCATGTCCCGGAGCAGCTCCCGGAGGTATTTCTCCAGCAGGCCCATGATGGTGCTGACCTCCTCCTCGGAGCGCTTCCAGTTCTCGGTGGAGAAGGCGTAGACCGTCAGATATTGCAGGCCGATGGACTTGGCGTAGTTGGCGATGGTGCGGAAGGCCTCCGCCCCCACCTTATGGCCCGCCGTCCGGGGCAGGCCCCGTTTCTTGGCCCAGCGGCCGTTGCCGTCCATGATGATGGCGATATGGGTGGGAAGCGCCCGCGGCGCTGCCTCGGCGGGTTCGGTTTTTTTGTTGAATATCGGCATTTTTATTCTCCAATATACGGCTGGATGACCTCGGCCCAGGGGCCGTAGGCGGTGAAGTTCAGATGGACGCCGTCCCGGGTCAGGGCGGGATCCATGGCGCCGTCCTTTTCATAGGCGGCGTAGATGTCGGCAAAGTCGCAGCCCTTTTCCCGGGCCAGAGGCTCCAGCCCGGCGTTGAAGCGGCGGACAGCGTCGTTGAGGCTGCCCTCCGGATCCAGCTCCGTGCCAACGGGAAGCACGCTCTGCACGCAGATCGACGCCTCGGGGCAGGCCTCCCGCAGGGCGTCCAGCAGCCGGGCGTACTGCGCCAGGCACTCGTCCACGTTGTCGGGCCGCAGACTGTTGATCCCGCCCAGCAGGAAAATCTTTGCCGGATTGGCGGAGCGGACTGCATCCACCCGGGCCAGGATCTGGAGCAGGGTGTCGCCGTAGACGCCCAGGTTCACCACGGAGCATTCCGGAAAGTATTCCCGGAAATCGCTGTCCGCGGTGATGGAGTCTCCGAGGAACAACAGATCACAGCCGAATTTCACGTTTTCTTCCGTCCTCTCGTTTGTTGCCGTCGTTTTTTCCGGCTCCTTCCGTTGGGCCGGCCCCGCGCAGCCGCACAGAAGCAGCAGCGCAAGGATAACAGTTACGATTTTCATGTACTCTCCCCCATTCCTTTGGGCGCGGGGTGAAGATGAAGCAAGGCGGGCCGAGGCCCGCCTTGTATTACAGCTCCATGAGCTCCTTTTCCTTGACGGCGCAGGCCTCGTCCACCTTCTTGATATACTTGTCGGTGAGCTCCTGCAGATCCTTCTCGGCGTTCTTCTGATCGTCCTCGGTGATCTCCGAGTTCTTCTTCAGCTTCTTGATATAGTCCATGGCGTCCCGGCGGATGTTGCGGACGGCCACCTTGCCGCCCTCACCCAGGTTCTTGACCTGCTTGGTCAGATCGCGGCGGCGCTCCTCGGTGAGCTGGGGGAAAACCAGACGGATCACACGGCCGTCGTTCTGGGGGTTGATACCCAGGTCGGAGGCCTGGATGGCCTTCTCGATGGGCTTGAGCAGGCTGCCGTCCCAGGGCTGGATCACCAGGGTACGGGCGTCCGGTGAGCTGATGGTGCCCACCTGGCCGATGGGGGTGTCCTGACCGTAGTAGGGCACGACGATCCGATCCAAAACCCGGGCGTTGGCGCGGCCGGCACGGATGGCGCCGAAGTCCTCCTGGAGCACCTCCAGGGTGCGCTCCATCTTTCTGGTAAACTCTTTGAAATCAACTGCCATTTTTGCTTCCTCCTTATTATTTGTCCGTGACAAGCGTCCCCAGCTCCGCTCCGGTGACCACCCGGTAGATGTTCTCCGGATCCTTGAGCGCGAAGACGACGATGGGCATATGGTTGTCCATGGCAAGGCTGGTGGCTGTGGAGTCCATGACCCCCAGCCGACGGGCCAGGACCTCGTCGAAGGTGATGCGGTCGAATTTGACTGCGCCGGGATCCTTGGCGGGGTCGGCGGAGTAGACGCCGTCGGTGTTCTTCGCCAGGAGAATGGCGTCCGCGCCGATCTCCACGGCCTTGAGCACGGCGCCGGTGTCAGTGGAGAAGAAGGGATTGCCGGTGCCGCAGCCGAAGACCACGACCCTGCCCTTTTCCAGATGGGAGACCGCCTTATCCCGGATATAGGGCTCCGCGATCCGGGGCATATCGATGGCTGTCATCACCCGGGCGGGCACGCCCTGCTGCTCCAGCCGATCCGCCACGGCAAGGGCGTTGATCACCGTGGCCAGCATACCCATATGGTCTGCCCGGACCCGCTGCATCCGGTCGCCGCCGTCCTTGATGCCGCGCCAGAAGTTGCCGCCGCCGACCACGACGCCCACCTGGACGCCGGCCTCCACGCAGCGCTTGATCACCGCGCAGACCTGGCCGATCACGTCAAAGTCCAGCCCCCGGTGGGCGTCGCCCGCCAGCGCCTCGCCGCTGACCTTTAATAGCACGCGCTTGTATTGGATCTGATCCTTCAAGGGGATCCCTCCTTTGCAGGGTGAATTTTTACCGCTTTTCATTGTATCGTATTTCATCCGAATTGACAATATTAAATTTCAGAAATCAGGAAAAATTTTTTTCGATCTTTTTGTCATTTCGATAAACCTTTTTTCAAGTTCCCGAGTCTATTAAGCAGAACGCAGCGAAAGGAGATCCCAAATGCCAAACGATACCAGCTTTGCGGTGATGTACAAAAAGCTCGTGGATCGGGGCTTTGAGCCGGATCCGGAGCGGCTTGCGCGGATCCGACGGGATCTGATCGGGCAGCTTGCCGCCCACAGCCCCCCTGCCCCGGCCACACGGCTATGGACAAACCATTCCACTTATGATACAATCCATTCTGAAACAGAGACAGGAGAAGAAAAGAAATGAAAACGACTGAGACGACCAAACGCAGTGAAGCCGAATCCCTCTCCGCGCTGGTGGCCAAGGCCAAGACCGGCGACCAGGAAGCCTTTTCGGAGCTCTATAACAAGACCAGCGCCGAGCTCTACCGCAGCATCCGGGCCATGACCCGGGACGAGGATCTGAGCTGGGACATCCAGCAGGACAGCTATCTCCGGGCCTTCCAAAGCCTGGACAAGCTGGAAAACGATGAGGCCTTCCTTCCCTGGCTGCGGCGGATCGCGGCCAACGTCACCGCAACGAAGATGAGCAAGCGCCTGCCCGTGACCTTTACGGATCTGGCGGGCGACAGCGAGGACGCCGCGATCCCGGAGCTGCCGGATCTGAACCCGGCCAGCCAGCCGGAGCTGTCTTTGGATCGGAAGGAGACCTCCCGCCTGGTGCAGGAAATTCTCTCCAAGCTACCCGAGGGACAGCAGATGATCCTGGGTATGCGCTACTATGACGAGCTCAGTGTGAAGGAGATCGCACAGCTTTTGAAGCTCTCCGACGGAACCGTAAAGGCCGCGCTCTTCCAGGGCCGGAAAAAGGTGGAGACCGCCGTCCGGGCCCTGGAAAAGCAGGGCGTCAAGCTCTACGGCCTCTCCCCCGTGGCCTTCTTAGTGGCGCTGATGCGCCGCATGGAGCCTGCCGCTTCCGCGAGCGTCAAGCAGGCTGCCGTCAAGGCTGCCGTGGCAAAGGGAACCGTCGACGCCGTTGCGAGCGCGGCCGTTCCCGTTGCGGCCAAAACCTTCGGCCAGGTGCTGGCGGGCAGACTGCTGGCCGGCGCGCTGGCCGTGGCGCTGATCGGCGGCGGGATCTGGGGCGGCGCGAAGCTGCTGAAATCCAGCAACACGGACGCGCCCTACCAGCCTACGACCTCCGTGACGGACGAGCGCCTCGCCGGGGTGGAGACCCCCGAGGAGCTGACGGCAACCAACGAAGACCTGCCCGTGGTCACCGAGCCCGTTGCTACGGAGCCGGTTGCCACGGAGCCGACGGAACCTTCAGCGCCGACCGAGCCCACGAACCCCAGCGAATCGACGGAGCCCACCGAGCCCAGCGAGCAGCCGGAACGGCTCGCCGACCACTGCGGCGAGAATCTGACCTGGAGCTACGATTTGGATCGGCACAAGTTGACGATTCAGGGCAGCGGCCCCATGTACGATTATGACAACGCCGCGGACAGAGCTCCCTGGTATGAGTATCATGACTCGATTTATTCTATTGATTTTCCGGCAGGACTCACCACGATCGGCAGCTATGCGTTCTGTGATTGCACGAAAATCTATGCGTATTCAGACTCTTCTCTTCCGAACGGGCTCAGCTCCATTGGCCGCGGCGCCTTCATGGGCTGCACCGGCATTGAGCGGATCCTTTTGCCCGAAGGTCTGACTTCGGTTGCGGATTCGGCGTTTTCCGGCTGCTCCGGCATGTACGATATCTGGGTCATGAACCCGAGCTGCCGGATCGACGCAGATCAGGGTTCCCTGTCCAACGTGACCGTCTGCGCTTACCCCGGTTCCGCTGCCGAGCAATTTGCCCAGGAAAACGGCTGCGTTTTCAGCGCTATGGTGGTGGATCAGAACGCTGTCGTAGAACGGCTGAAGCAGCCCTGCCGAAATTTCGTAAAACCGGATTGGTTTGTCAAGGTTGATACGCGCTATCTGGTGAAGGTTGTAGAAAACAAGCCGCTTGTGGTAACAGAAGCGGATATCCAGCAAGCCAGACAAAACGGAAGCATTATCCTGGCCGGTACAGAATACCGCTACACAGAGTCCAAGGAGGAGGCCGAGGAATGGGGCAATCGGTCTTTGCGGGATGATGGAGAAGGTTGGCTCTTGGTTTCGCGACAAACTGTTCTCACGATCGTGAAAACGGATGACGGTTTCGTATTTGCCTATAGCGGCCTATACCCCGGAGATCAATATCTCAGCAGCAATTCCAAAACAATTATTGGCTGGATTTGGTTCGATGCTGATACGTCTGTAGATGATTTGGGAGAAATCAGTTCATTTGCTGAGTTTGCTGTGCAAAGCAAATTCAGGGATGATCCGGATCTTGTCTGCCCGAATTTCGTATTGGAGCTGCTTTCTGATGGCGAAATTGGCCTTCACAGACGCTCAGCCGGTCTGGCATAAGCGCTCATACGAAAACGGCCGCCGAATTTCGGCGGTCGTTTTCGCAGGAAATTATTTTTTTAAATCTTGTCAACCTTTTTCCGGGTTTTCCGGTCTATTAGGCAGAACGCAGCGAAAGGAGGCGAAGAGATGCCGAACGACACCAGCTTTGCGGTGCTGTACCGAAAATTTATAGAACGCAACTTTGAAGCTGACCCCGAAGCCCTCGCACGCACCCGCGGCAATCTGGCCGCGCAGCTCTCCGCCCACAGTCCGCCGAGCGAGCCCAAAAGACTGTGGACACAGACGAGGAAATATGATACAATCCAACCCGTGACAGAAAAAGGAGAAGAAACAAAATGAAAACCAAGACCAACAACGTCATGAACGAAGATCTTTCCGCACTGGTTGCCAAGGCCAAGACCGGCGACCAGGCCGCCTTCACCGAGCTCTACGACCGCACCGCCCCCGAGCTCTACCGCTGCATCCGCGCCATGACCCGCGACGAGGATCTGGCCTGGGATATTCAGCAGGACAGCTATCTGCGCGCCTACCGCAGCCTGGACACGCTGGAAAGCAACGACGCGTTCTTCCCCTGGCTGCGGCGGATCGCCGTGAACGTCACGGCCACGCAGATGGGGCAGCGCAAAGCCCTGACCTTTACCGAGCTCGCCTCCGACGAGGACGAGAACGCGACGCCCGAGCTGGCCGATCTCAACGTGGAGAACCAGCCGGAGCTCTCGCTCGACCGGAAGGAGACCGCGCGGCTGGTGCAGCAGATCCTCTCCCAGTTGCCCGAGGAGATGCAGCTGATCGTCGGTATGCACTACTACGACGAGCTCAGCATCAAGGAGATTTCCGAGACCTTGAAGGTCTCCGCCGGAACGGTCAAAACGCAGCTCTTCCGCGGCCGGAAGAAGATCGAGACCGCCGTCCACGCGCTCGAGAAGCAGGGCGTCAAGCTCTACGGTCTCTCCCCCGTCGCCTTCTTCGTTGCGCTGATGCGCCGCATGGAGCCTGCCGCCGCAGGCGCGAAGCAGGCCGCCGTCAAGGCCGCCGTGACAAAGGTCTCCGCCGACGCCGTGGCAGCCACGGCGGTGCCCGTTGCCGCCAAGACCTTCGGCCAGGTGCTGACCGGCAGGCTGCTGGCGGGCGCGCTGGCCGTGGCGCTGATCGGCGGCGGGATCTGGGGCGGCGCGAAGCTGCTGAAATCCAGCAACACGGACGCGCCCTACCAGCCCACGACCTCCGTGACGGACGAGCGCCTGGCCGGGGTAGAGACCCCCGAGGAGCTGACGGACACCGGCGAAGACCTGCCGGTGATCACGGAGCCTGTGGTCACCGAGCCCGTGGTCACCGAGCCGACGGAACCCTCAGCGCCGACCGAGCCCACGAAGCCGACCGAGGCCACGGAGCCCACCGAGGAGACCGTGAACCCGGATTGGCCGTCCGGAAGCTGCGGCGAGAATCTGAGCTGGTATTTCAACCCCGACACCGGCGTGCTGACCATCGAGGGCAGCGGCGCGATGGACGATTATGACAACGCTCTCAACGCAAAAGAAAACGAACATGAAACTCCCTGGGTTCAATATCACGATGCAATTACCGCCGTCCGTCTGCCGGAGGGTCTGACGTCGATCGGTACGACCGCATTCTTCTTATGCGGCCAACTGACGAGCATCACGATTCCGGACAGCGTGACGGGCATCGGAGCCACCGCGTTTTCTGAATGCCATTCCCTGAAAGAGCTTTCCCTTCCCGCCCATCTAAGCTCCATTGAAACCGGTGTGTTCAGTCGTACCGGCCTGACCGCTCTGAGCATCCCGGAGGGTATAACGGAAATCGGCAAAGGCGCATTTTTTGAATGTGAAGCATTGTTGCACGTGAGCATTCCGAACAGCGTGACGAGCATCGGCGATCAAGCATTCCAGTACTGCACCGCCTTAACAAGCGTGACAATTCCGAACAGCGTGACGAACATTGGCTTTCATGCGTTCTACGGCTGCCGCGCCCTGACGAGCGTGACGATTCCGAACAGCGTGACGAGTATCGGAGAAAAGGCGTTCTCCTGCTGTGACATGATGACGAGCGTCATCATTCCGGACAGTGTGACGAGCATCGGCGAGTATGCGTTTGGTTACCTGGATCCATATTCCGGATCTGAAAAGGTGGAGGGCTTTACCATCACCGGCGTCCCCGGCTCCGAGGCGGAGCGCTACGCCAACGAAAACGGTTTTACCTTTATTGACGTGAATACCGCTGCCGCAACCGAGCTTGAGGTCATTCTCGCGCGGCAGGAGCAGGACGAGGCGGAGCGTTCCGCGCTGAGCGGAACCTGGAGCGTCGCTTACGGCGGTGACACGAGGATCACGGAAATCAACAAGGTCGGCAACCGTTATCAGGCCAAGGTCGTCCGCACAGTTGCCGTGACCGCAAGCGAGGCGGAGTTAACCCAGGCAAAGCAGACCGGTACGATCACCCTGAACGGACAGGAGTACCGCTACACCGATTCCCAGGAGCAGCTCGACGAGTGGCTGGATGGCGCAATCATGCAATATAGCATCTCTGTTCCGAAGGACGGCGTCATCCTGGACGCAAGACTGGGCTCCGCTGCTGAGGCTTTCACCGGCAAGGGCGGCTTCTATGAGGTCGGAAAAGTGGGCGACATTTACGTCTTCGCCTACTCCGCCGCCGGCGGCTTCTGGCAGCGAATTGAGAACACCGCCAACGAGGATCTGGTCTGGCTGGATGGGGATATGCCCGTCGTAGAGGGGCCTTCCACCGGGAACCGTTATACGCTCTCGGCCTACCTGCAGGACCACAGCATCAGCTCCGGCACGCATTGCAGCTTCCAGCGCGACACGGACGGAGAGGTTTTCATCTACGTTGACGTAAGATAAGGCGATGGCAAAACAGTTGAAAGTTGAAAATGGAAAGTTGAAAGTTATGGTATCGTTCAAATTGCCATTTGAACGATGAATGGAAAAACGGAGCTTTGGGGGAACTCTTTTTCGTTGATTTGAGAAAATGCTTACCTAATCATGTGAACTCCTTCCGCATCCGTCATTTCATTTCTGTTTTTCAAATAGCAATTTGAAAAACTCCACCATTTTCAACTTTCAACTCTCAATTTTCAACTCGATATCCGCCGTAGTCATTTGAATTGAATGGAACGTCGTTCTTTGACAGTCTGAAAATCGTATATTCTTTCTTGCAATCGCGCTTCCGTTGTTGTATAATAGAGAAAATTTTTCTGCGAGGTGAAATACGATGGACGAAGAAGTCAAGTCCAATGAATCCAAAAACTTTATCCATGCCTTTGTAGAAGAGGACATCGCCGAGGGCGGACAGTTCGCCGGAATGCAGGTGCACACCCGCTTCCCGCCGGAGCCGAACGGCTATCTGCACATCGGCCACTGCAAGGCGCTGATCATTGACTTCGGCACGGCGGAGAAGTTCGGCGGCCTGTGCAATCTGCGCATGGACGACACCAACCCCGCCAAGGAGGACACCGAATTCGTGGAGGCTATCCAGGAGGACATCCATTGGCTGGGCTTCGACTGGGGCGACCGCTTCTTCTACGGCAGCGATTACTTTGAGCAGACCTATCAGTTCGCCATCGAACTGATCAAGAAGGGCCTGGCCTACGTCTGCGACCTCTCCCCCGAGGAGTTCAAGGCCAACCGGGGCAGCATCGGCGTCCCCGCCGTGTCCCCCTACCGGAACCGCTCCGTGGAGGAAAACCTGGATCTGTTCCAGCGGATGCGGGCCGGAGAATTCCCCGAGGGCAGCCGCACCCTGCGGGCCAAGATCGACCTGGAGAGCGGCAACTTCAATATGCGCGACCCGGTCATGTACCGGATCCGCTACATTGACCACCACCGCCAGGGCACCAAGTGGTGCATCTTCCCCATGTACGACTTTGCCCACCCCATCCAGGACGCCCTGGAGGGCATCACGCACTCGCTCTGCTCGCTTGAATACGAGGAGCACCGCCCGCTCTACGACTGGGTGGTGAGCAACGTCTCCATCCCCTACCACAAGCCCCGGCAGATCGAATTTGCCCGCCTGGGCATCGACCACACCGTCATGTCCAAGCGCAAGCTGCGCAAGTTAGTGGAGGACGGCCGGGTCTCCGGCTGGGACGATCCCCGGATGCCCACCCTCTGCGGCCTGCGCCGCCGGGGCTACACCCCCCAGTCCATCCGGAACTTCTGCGAGCGCATCGGTGTGGCCAAGAACCCCTCCACGGTGGAGTACGCCTTCCTGGAGCACTGCCTGCGGGAGGATCTGAACGAGACCGCCCAGCGGGTCATGGCCGTGCTGCACCCGGTGAAGCTGGTCATCACCAACTACCCCGAGGGACAGAGCGAGGAATTTGAGGTGGAGAACAACCCCAACCGGCCCGAGGACGGGACCCGGATGGTGTGCTTCTCCCGGGAGCTGTGGATCGAGGACGAGGACTTTATGGAGACCCCCATCCCCAAGTACAAGCGGCTCTACCCCGGCAACGAGGTCCGGCTCAAGGGCGCCTATCTGGTCACCTGCACCGGCTGCAAGAAGAACCCCGACGGCTCCATCGCGGAGATCTACGCCGAGTACGATCCCGAATCCCGGGGCGGCAACCCCGCCGACGGCCGGAAGGTCAAGGGCGCGACCATCCACTGGGTGGACGCTAAGACCGCCAAGGACGCGGAGGTCCGGCTCTACGACAACCTCTTCTCCGACCCCGACCCCGACGGCGCGGACAAGGACTTCCTGGAGTGCCTGAACCCCGACTCTCTGGAGATCCTGACGGGCTGCAAGGTGGAGGCCTCCCTGGCCGACGTGACCCCTCCGGGCCACTTCCAGTTCATGCGTCTGGGCTACTTCTGCCTGGACAGCAAGGACAGCCATGAGGGCCACCTGGTCTTCAACCGCAGCGTCAGCCTGAAGGACAGCTTCAAGCCCGCCGGGACCTGAACGCATACAGAATTTTGAATGGGAAAAGACGCGAGAGCTTGGCTCCCGCGTCTTTTCCTTTATTTTGCTTTATTTTGCTTTATTCTGTTTTCTGCCCCGGACGTTCCTTCGGCTTCGCGGTCAGCACGGCCAGAGCGGCCTCAGCGGCGGCAACGGCCGCGTCGTCCGGCTCCTCGTCGGAATAGCGGGCCGTGCGATAGATCCCGCGAAGGATCTCGTCTGATTTCTGCAGCTCCGCTTTGGACAGCGTGGTGATCTCCGCCGTTGTATCGCTCTTTCGAATAACGACCTTATTCCGGCGCAGATAGGCAAGGTAATCCCGATAGGCAGCACGGATCCGCCGACGGTTCCGGGTCTCGTTCGCGCTGCGCGCCCTGCGCTGACGCCGGGACGCGGCCGCGCCGGAGACGGTCTTCTCCGTATGGAAGAGCTCCTCGGGGGGCTTCGATTTCTCCAGCTTCGCGCTGCGGCGGTACAGCCATACCACCAGAAGCAGCAGGGCCACCACGGCAAGCCCGAAGGCGATCCATTTCCAGGGCAGATCCACATGAATGGAGAAGTTCCAGCCGTCTCCCGTGGGAAGGTCGGTATGGGCCGGATCGGGCACCCAGGTGGTTTCCACGGTGGTCGTGACGGTCTCTGCCGTGGTTTCCGTCGCCTCTGTTTCTTCGATGAACAGGGAGGTCACACCCGTCAGCACGAGGGACATCAGCATCAGTATGCCCTCCAGGATCGTGCCCACCAGTATAAAAAGTTTTTTCAGCAGCGGCGTGCCAAGCAAGCCGAACCCCGCTCCAAGCGTCAATGTCGCCAGAAAAGCAGCGTGGTTTCTCAACTCCCAGCTGCTGTGGTGACCGGAGCCGATCCGCAGTGAGCGAAGCGCCGCCACGGTTTCCATGGCGCAAACGCAGATGAAGATACAGCTGGGCATATTGTAGAGCGCAGGATATACCAGCACAAGCAGCGCGGCAACGGCGCAGAGAATGAGCGTGAGACCGGCTTCCTTGCGATAGCGCCAGACCTCCTGCCAAAAGCGGCCGGAGGCAAGGTTCGCCGCCACGTAGCCCGTAAGCACCGCGCAGGCCGCAAGGCCGGCGGTCCCGGAGGCCAGGGAAAGCGCCGCCAGAGGGAGCAGGCCCAGCAGCAGACGGACTCCCGCCTGGGAAACACGAACAGCGGCAAAACATGAGAGAAGCGTCAGCGCTGCCAGCAGCGCAAACATTCCCCAATTTCCCTGGAACACAGGGATCGCACAGAGCAGGCCGGATGCAAAGCAGACCTGGGCGGAAAGGCGAAGGGGCGTAAAGCTACGCATGGTTCGTCGCCTCCTCCCCGGTCAGCAGGCAGACCTGCCCGTTGGCTGCCGCCCCCAATCGGGCGACAGAGGCCCGCACCGACGCATCCGCCTGCGGGACGATCACGATCCAGCCCCGGGGGATCAGCTCTCCCGCGGCGCACTGCGCCGCCAGGTCTTCAAAGCGGCGATAACGGGTAAAGTGAGACAGTCCGATGCGGCGCTGGATCTCAAAGTTGTGTCTGCGGCCCACGCCCTTGGGCAGTTCGGACAAATCTCCGTTGGAGATCACGGCGTACGGGATCCGGGCCGCCTCCAGCATATCACAGGCCGTCCGGAGCATGGACAGGCAGCGTTCGGTCAGCTCCTTGCCGCAGTCCTCCTCGTCCATCAGAACCACCACATCGGCGTCCACGGTGAAATCGGGATTTCTGACCATCAGCTGCCCGGTGCGGGCCGTCTGGGTCCAGGAGATCCGTTTCATGGGCTCCGCGCCTGTATAGCTCCGGTAGCCGAGGATCAGACTCGGATCCTCCAGGATGAAGCGTCGGGCCGCCATTTCTCCCAAGAAGCCGCCGGCCGGCTTGATCGCAGGCTCCTCCGGCAGACGCCGTGCGGTGCAGACAAGCTTCCGGGGCATGTCATAGGAATAGACTTTGCTGCTGAAGCCGCAAAAATCCCCCGTCTCAATATAGCCCTTTCCCAGAACGTACTGACCCCGCCGGCTGGCAGAGAGATGGACTCTGCCCCGGGCAGTGTGCCGCGGCAGCAGGCTCAGTTTGAATCTGACCATGGTCAGAGAGGCGTTTTTGGTGCAGTTGGCCTGCTTCCAGGCTTCGCTTTCCCGAACCTCCAGGCCCTCCTCCAGCGCAAAGGAAACGCTGACATAAAACAGCGGCCAGAGGCCCGTATTCCGGGCCCGGAAGCTCAGAGTAAACAGCTCGTCCGGCTCTGTCAGATCGGTATCCACCTCGCATTGAAGCTCCACGTGCTTGTGATTCAGACACAGGCTCAGGATCTGCGCCGCGAAGAGGGCGACCAGCATTCCGAAAACGATCAGAACAAACTGCTCAACCGGCATAGCTTATTCCACCGGTACGGGCAGCTCTTCCAGCAGGCCCTTGAGCAGGCCGGCTGCGTCCAGATGGCTGCCGGAAACAACGGTAATACGGTGTGCCAGAACCGGGATCACATTGTCCTTCACGTCCTCGGGCAGCACGTAATCCCGGCCCTCCATCGCAGCGGTGATCTGGGCGGCCCGGTAGAGGGCGATGGAGCCGCGGGCACTGACGCCGCAGGCCAGGCGCTCCTCCTGCCGGGTGGCGGTGATGATGGACATGATATAATCCGTCACATCGTCGCGCACTGTGACGGCGCGGCTCTGCCTGCGAAGGTCGGCCAGCTCCTCCGCCGTGACAATGGGAGAAAGGGTCTCGATGATGTCCTTGGTATCGGGCCGGCGGAGGATCTCTTTTTCCTGCTCCGGCTCCATATAGCCCAGGGAGAGCTTCATGAAGAAGCGGTCGAGCTGCGCCTCCGGCAGCGGGAAGGTGCCGTAGGACTCGATGGGGTTCTGGGTCGCCATGACGATGTAGGGCTCCTCCAGCCGGTAGGTCTGACCGTCTATGGAGATCTGCCGCTCCTCCATGACCTCCAGCAGCGCCGACTGGCTGCGGGGCACGGCGCGGTTGATCTCGTCCGCCAGGACTACGTTGGCAAACAGCGGGCCCTTGCGGAATTCGAACTCTCCCCGCTTCTGGTTGTAAAAATGGATGCCTGTCAGATCGGACGGCAAAATGTCCGGCGTGAACTGGATCCGCCGGAACTCGCCGCCGATGCACTTGGCAAAGGCGCGGAGAAGCATGGTCTTGCCGGTACCGGGCAGATCCTCCAAAAGCACGTGGCCGGGCGCCAGCAGGCAGACGCCGACCCGCCGAATGACGTCATCCTTGCCCAGGATCACCTTTCCGCAGCTCTCCAAAAGACGTTCCCGAAATGAAACAAACAAGCCGGTATCCATAGTCAAATCCTCCCTGCGATTCGTAGTAATTTTTTACAGCTTCAAATCATCCTGCTTGATCCAGCCCAGCTTGCGCTCGATCTCGCAGAAGACAAAGCTCAGCACGGCAGGCAGCACGAAGCAGATCAGAATGAGGCCGACCCAATCCATGGCGCCGATGCTTCCCTTGGTATTCACCCAGCCGGTGTAGACGCCGATCTGGCCCACGAAGCCGCAGGTGCCCATACCGGAGGCCACGGCGGGGCCGTTGTTCTCCAGGTGGAAGAGGCAGGTGGCCAGGGGGCCGGTGATGGCGGAGGCCAGTGTGGGCGGGATCCAGATTCGGGGGTTCTTGATGATGTTGGGCATTTGCAGCATGGAGGTGCCGATGCCCTGGCTCACCAGGCCGCCCCAGCGGTTCTCCCGGAAGCTCATGACGGCGAAGCCCACCATCTGGGCGCAGCAGCCCGCCACGGCAGCGCCGCCGGCCAGGCCCGTCAGACCCAGGGCCGCACAGATGGCGGCAGAGGAGATGGGCAGAGTCAGGGCAACGCCCACCAGCACGGAAACCAGGATGCCCATGAAGAAGGGCTGCAGGTTCGTGGCCCACATGATCAGATCGCCCACGGCGCTGGCAGCCTTGCCGATGGGAGGGGCGATGAGAATGGCCAGCAGCGCGCCTACAAGGGTGGTGACGGCAGGCGTCACCAGGATATCCACCTTGGTGCGCTTGGACACCAGCTTGCCGCACTCACAGGCGATGATGGCGATGACGTAGACTGCCAGAGGGCCGCCTGCGCCGCCCAGCTGGTTGCCGGCGAAGCCGACGCCCACCAGGGAGAACAGCACCAGGGGGGACGCGTGCAGGGCGTAGCCGATGGCCACGGCAATGGCCGGGCCGCACATCTGGAAGGCGTAGTCGCCCACCTGGATCAGCACGTCCAGGCCGATCTGCTGGCCCAGCGTCTTGATGATGGTGCCGATCAGCAGAGATGCAAAGAGGCCCTGGGCCATGGCGCTCATGGCGTCGATGAAATAGCGCTTGGGGGACAGCTCAATATCCTGTTTTTTCAGATATTCTTTGAATTTACTCATTTTTCTCTCCTTCCGCGGCTCCGTCCGAAGCCGTGATTTCCGTCACACAGAGGTGACGATCGTCGGCATTCATCATATACAAAAAGGCGGAAAAAGTCAAGAAAAATCCCCGGCGTTTCCGAAGAAAGCCTCAGCGTTCCCTAAGAAAGTGCCCCGCGAAAACCCAGGCGAAAATCCGCGGCGAAAACGCAAGAAAAAACTTGCAAAAGTGATAGCAATATGCTATACTATTTGCGATTTCACAGGAAACAGGCGGAGAACGGTTTGTCCGTGTCTCAGAAGCGGGTTCAGAGAGGGTGCGGCTGCTGTGAGCACTCCCCGCGAGGCAGGGGCCTTCCACCGGGAGCCGCGGGCCTGAAGAGGCGGGTACGCCGCCACAGCGTGTCAAAAAAGTTGACAATTGAAAATTGAAAGTTGAAAGTTGTGGTATCGTTCAAATTGCCATTTGAACGATGAAATGAACCGGAATCTTGCGGGATCGGGTGTTTTCCTTCTGTTTTTCAAATGGCAATTTGAAAAACTCCTCCATTTTCAATTTTCAACTCTCAATTCTCAACTTCGTATGTTTCCCTGCAACGCGGGTGCATACAGTCCTTTGACCGTCTGAGGCAGTATGACCCCCCTTGCGTAGGGTCCGCCGTGAGGGTCGCGTTAAGATCCGAGAGTGCGCCGGGCAGCCGGCGAATGCGGGTGGTACCGCGGAAGCTTCGTCTTTCGTCCCAGATCAAGGGGAGGAAAGGCGTTTTATTATTTTGTAATCCATTTTAAGGAGAACCGATACGATATGAGAGAACAACTGGAACAAATCAAGTCCAAAGCCCTTGCGGCTCTGGAGGCGGCGAAGGACTCCGCCGAGCTGGAAGGCCTGCGGGTCAGCCTGCTGGGCAAAAAGGGCGAGCTGACCGCCGTCCTCAAGATGATGGGCAAGCTCTCCGCTGAGGAGCGCCCCGTCATGGGACAGCTGGCGAACTCCGTCCGCGCCGCCATTGAGGAGCGGCTGGAGGCCAGGAAGACGGAGCTGGCCGCCTTTGCGCTGGAGGCCAAGCTGGCCGCCGAGGCCCTGGACGTCACCGTCCCCGGCACCAAATCGGAGCTGGGCCACAAGCATCCCATGTATATCGCCCTGGACGAGGTCAAGGAGATCGCGATCGGCATGGGCTTCCAGATCCTGGAGGGCCCCGAGGTAGAGCTTGCCGAGTACAACTTCACCAAGCTGAACACCGAGGAGGGCCACCCCGCCCGGGACTGGTCCGATACCTTCTATATCAAGGAAGACAGCTCCATCCTGCTGCGGACCCAGACCTCTCCCATGCAGATCCGGGCCATGGAGGCCATCAAGCACCCGCCCATCCGCATCTTGGCCCCCGGCCGGGTCTACCGGAAGGACGAGGTGGACGCCACCCACTCCCCCATGTTCCACCAGATCGAGGGCCTGGTCATCGACAAGGGCATCACCATGGCGGACCTGAAGGGCACCCTGGAAACCTTTGTCAAGGGGCTCTACGGCGAGGACTCCGTGGTCCGCTTCCGCCCCCACCACTTCCCCTTCACCGAGCCCAGCTGTGAGTTGGACGTGCAGTGCTTCAAGTGCCAGGGCGCCGGCTGCCCCACCTGCAAGGGCGAGGGCTGGATCGAGCTGCTGGGCGCGGGCATGGTGCACCCCAAGGTGCTGGAGGGCTGCGGCATCGACCCCAAGGTCTACTCCGGCTTCGCCTTCGGCATCGGCCTGGAGCGTATGGCCATGCGCCGCTTCCAGATCTCCGATCTGCGCTTGATCTTTGAGAACGACGTCCGCTTCCTGCGGCAGTTTTAAGGAAGGAGGCAACAGAATATGAATCTCTCCAGAAAATGGCTGAAAGAATTTGTGGATATCCAGGCCTCCGACCGGGAGTATGCCGAAACCATGACCATCGCCGGGCAGAAGGTGGAGACCACCACCCGGCTGGATGAAGAAATCAAAAACGTGAAGGTGGGCAAGGTGCTGTCCATCGTCCGCCACCAGAACTCCGACCATATGTGGGTCTGCCAGATCGACGTAGGCGAGGCGGAGCCCATCCAGATCGTCACCGGCGCCCAGAACGTGCACCAGGGCGACCTGGTCCCCGCCGCCCTCCACAACTCCTGGCTGGCCGGGGGCGTGCACATCACCAAGGGCAAGCTCCGGGGCGAGGTCTCCAACGGTATGCTCTGCTCCATCCAGGAGCTGGGCCTGACCCACAACGACTTCCCCGACGCCTGCCAGGACGGCATCTGGATCCTCAACGACGAGGACGCCCACGTGGGCCAGGACATCAATGAGGTCATCGGCAACGACGACTCCGTGGTGGAATTTGAGATCACCAACAACCGCCCCGACTGCTACAGTCTCATCGGCCTGGCCCGGGAGACCGCCGCGGCCTTCAACGTGCCGCTGAAGCTCCACGAGCCCGTGGTCAAGGGCGGCGGCCCCGGCGAGCTGACGGCGCTGCTGGACGTGGAGACCCCGGACCCGGATCTCTGCCTGCGCTACACCGCCCGCATGGTGCGGAACGTGAAGATCGGCCCCTCCCCCAAGTGGATGCGCCAGCGCCTCCGCTCCGCCGGGATCCGGCCCATCAACAACATCGTGGACATCACCAACTACGTCATGGTGGAGTACGGCCAGCCCATGCACGCCTTTGACTATCGCTACGTGGGCGGCGGCAAGATCATCGTCCGCCGGGCCGGGGCCGACAAGACCCTGACCACCCTGGACGGCAACGTACGCAAGCTGACGCCGGAGATGCTGGTCATTGCCGACGAGACCCGCCCCGTGGGTCTGGCGGGCATCATGGGCGGCGAGAACTCCGAGATCGTCCCCGACACCGTGGACGTGGTGTTCGAGTCCGCCAACTTCGACGGCACCTCCATCCGCAAGACG
The DNA here is from genome assembly GCA_016292255.1 of Oscillospiraceae bacterium. Lineage (GTDB taxonomy): Bacteria > Bacillota > Clostridia > Oscillospirales > Oscillospiraceae > JAFRPC01. The sequence continues at coordinate 11,754 of JAEEZZ010000147.1, read as the reverse complement.
GCCCTGGCTCTGGGTATGCGTACCGAGGCCTCCGCGAAATTTGAGAAGAACATCGACCCCATGCTGACCCTGCCCGCCGTTGACCGGGCCTGCGAGCTGGTGGAGCTCCTGGGCGCGGGCGAGGTGCTGGACGGCGTCATCGACATTCTGAATTATATCCCCGCTCCCGTGGCCCTGCCCCTGGAGCCCGACCGGATCAACGCCCTGCTGGGCACGAATATCCCCGAGGCGGACATGATCGAGTACCTCCGCCGGGAGCAGATCAGCGTATCCGACGGCAAGATCATCGTCCCCACCTGGCGGCCTGACCTGCGGCGGATGGCCGACGTGGCCGAGGAGGTGGCCCGGTTCTACGGCTACAACGAGATCCCCACCACCCTGATGCGGGGCGCCACCACCCGGGGCGGCTACTCCCCCAGCCAGAAGCTGGAAAACAAGGCCGGCGCTGCCGCCCGTGCCATGGGCTACAGCGAGATCATCACCTACTCCTTCGTCTCCCCCGCGGGCATGGACATGATCCGGGCCCCCAAGGACGATCCCCGCAGGAACCAGATCAAGCTGCTGAACCCCCTGGGCGAAGACAGCTCTGTTATGCGTACCACGGGCATCCCCTCCATGCTGGACATTCTGGCCCGGAACTTCGCCTACCACAACAAGGCCGCCCGGCTCTACGAGCTGGCCAAGATCTATCTGCCGGTGGAGGGCGAGCCCCTGCCCCGGGAGCCCAAGCTGCTGATGCTGGGCTGCTACGGCCCCGGCGAGGACTTCTACACCCTCAAGGGCGCGGTGGAGGGCATCCTCTCCCAGCTCAACGTGCTGCCCTACAGCTTCGAGGCTGTCACGGACGATCCCACCTTCCACCCCGGCCGCTGCGCGGCCCTGCTGGTGGACGGCAAGCGGATCGGCCTGCTGGGCCAGATCCATCCCCTGGCGGCGCAGAACTACGGCATGGACTGCGAGGTCTACTGCGCCGAGCTGAGCTTCACGGAGCTGCTCACCGTTCTGGCCCCCGAGAAGACCTTCACTGCCCTGCCCCGCTTCCCGGCCACCAGCCGCGACCTGGCCGTGGTCTGCGACGAAGCCGTTACCGTGGGCGCGCTGGAGAACTGCATCACCTCCGCCGCAGGCAAGCTGCTGCGGGAGATCAAGCTCTTTGACGTCTACCGGGGCGTGGGCATTCTTCCCGGCAAAAAGAGCGTGGCCTTCTCCCTGTCCTTCCGGGCCGAGGATCGCACCCTCACCGACGCGGATATCGAGCCCGCCATGGACAAGATCCTGAAGGCCCTGGAGCAGAACCTGAACGCCGTAAGAAGATAGCTGTTGAGAGGAGAGACACAATGAAGCCTTATATTATCAGCGCAGACAGCACGCTGGATATGCCGGAGGAGCTGCTTCAGCGGTATGACATCCGTCCCATCGCCAGCTATGTGACCATGGGCGACAAGACCGTGGACGACTGGCCCGATCTCACCCAGAAGGATCTGCTGGACTACGTCCGGCAGTCCGGCCAGCTTGCCAAGACCAGCGCCGCCAACCCCGGCGACTACGAGAAGTGGTTCCGCAAGCTCACCGCCGAGGGCAAACCCGTGATCCACGTTGCCAAGAGCGCCGGCGTCTCCTCCTGCTATCAGAACGCCTGTATGGCGGCCAGCGAGGTGGGAAACGTCTGGGTGGTGGACTCCAAATGTCTGGCAGGCGGCACCAGCCTGACCATTCTCGCCGCCCTGAACACCGACCTGGAGGATCCCGCCCAGGTGGCGGCCTTCATGGAGGAATACCGGAACCGGATCGACGGCAGCTTTATCATCGAGACCCTGGAATTCCTGCACAAGGGCGGCCGCTGCTCTACCCTGGCCGCCATGGGCGCCAACATCCTCAAGCTCCGCCCCGAGATCGTCTTTGACAACGGCATCATGCGGGTGGGCAAGAAATACCGGGGCGTCTACCGCAAGTGCGTCTATCAGTTCCTGGACGATAAGTTTGCCATGCTGCCGGAGCTGGAGACCGACCTGGTGTATATGAACCACACCATTGAGGACACTGCCTTCCTGGACGAGCTGCGCGCCTATGTGCGCGAAAAAACCGGCTGCCGCCAGCTCATTGAGTATCCCGCCTGCTCCGCCATCTCCACCCACTGCGGCCCCAATACCTTCGGCCTGTTTTTCGTCCGCAAACAGAAATAATTTTACAAATAAGCGCTTTACAAATCCCTCAAAATGGGGTATGATAACAGAAACGGATCAAGGAGGCAGGCAATATGGAAGACCATACCATTAAGTACCGCGTTCCCTCGGAGGATCACGAGGAAATGAAGCGGATCTTATCCTCCGTTTATTCCTCGCTGACCGAAAAGGGTTACAACCCTGTCAACCAGATCGTAGGTTATCTCCTCTCCGAGGATCCCACCTACATCACCAACCACAATAACGCGAGAGCCATGATCTGCCGTCTGGACCGGGACGAGCTGCTCTCCGAGTTGGTACGCAATTACCTGTTTAACTGAACCGGTTCCAGCTATCGGACATCGCGGGGAGCCTGCGCGCAGGCTCCCCGTTTTGTCAAGCCGTCGGACTCCCGTCCGCCGACTTTGTTACAATTTCATAGGTACCCCGCTTTCCGCTTTTTCCCCGAAAACAACGTCTTTTGAACCAAATCAGACCGTCTGACCCAGGCAAAAAGGCATAAATTTGTAAATTTTTAGCCGCAGGGGTTGACAAACTCATTTCAATGAGTTACAATTTGGTTACATTTCCAACAAGGAGGTGCTCCATTGGCTGAACAAAGCGGCCTGACGTACAAGGGTCATCCCTTGATGCGAAAGGATAATCTCGTCTACTACGGCTCGATGGCCGATCAATACATCGTCATTCTTCAGATTCTGGAGTCCAAGGATTTCCAGGACGTCAGCCTGGCGACCAAAGTCTCGGTGCAGCTGCAGCTCACCGACCAGACGGTCCGTCCCAAGGATCGCGTCGTCAAGAAGGGTGAAAAAGACGGCTTCTACACGGCCCTGGACGTTGGCTGTGTCTGGCTCGAGCGAGCCTTAGCCGGTAAGTAATTCGAAAAGCGGAGGTACCTATGAAACGATTTTCCACAAAACTAATTGCGTTGATTCTCTCCGTTGTCATGCTGGCAGGCTTTGCTCTTCCTGCGCACGCCACGGAACTGAAAACCGGCATCGGCGTCGTGACTGCTTCGTCTCTGCGTCTGCGTGCCTCAGCCTCCACCGACAGCAAAATTCTTTCCACCGCTTCCTGCGGCGACTGCGTCGTCATCATCCGGGAGGTTGGCGACTGGTACTTGGTCAATTTCAACCTGGAAATTGGCTACATGTACAAGGACTACATCGAATTTAATGAAAAGAAAAACGTCAAGCTGGGCTATGCCATGTTTGACACCGGCTGCAACGTCCGCAAAGGACCCGGCACCGACAGCTCCGTCGTTGCCAAAGCGCCCAAAGGGGAAACCTGCTTCATCATCGGCTTCAACACCGGCTGGTACAAGGTCAGCTTCAACGGCCAGATCGGTTACGTCCGTTCCGATCTTCTGACCCTGCTGGAGGAACCCTACTCCAACGCCGGCAGCAAGGGCAACACCTACAAGGAAAGCGGCTCCGGCAAGAAGTCCGGCAGTTCCTCTTCCTCTTCCTCCGGCAGCGCTTCTTCCTCCTCCAGTCTGGGCGAGCAGGTGGCAGCTTACGCGATGAAGTTCAAGGGCTACAAGTACGTCTACGGCGGCGCTGCCCCCTCCACCGGCTTTGACTGCTCCGGCATGGTTTACTACGTCTATAAGCAGTTCGGCATTAACGTGGGCCGCACCTGCACCAACCAGTACAACAGCGGTTATTCCCGCGTGAACCGCGCCAATCTGAAGGTGGGCGACATTGTCATCTTTGAGCGTACATACACCACCAGTTCCTACTGCACCCACTCCGGTATCTACATCGGAAACGGCCAGTTCATCCACGCCGCCAACTCCCGCTCAGGCGTCGTCGTCACAAGCCTCGACAACGAGTACTATTCCTCCCGCTTCATCTGCGGCGTACATGTTGGCTGATCGAGTCGAATCTGTTGCCCGGCATTCTTCGGAATGCCGGGTATTTTTTTGTGTGTGCCGGGCATGCTATGGAAAAGAAATCCGATCTCGTGCATCCATTTCGCCTTATACGGCCAATGGCTGCCCCTATATTCTCGATCAAGCAGGTGATTATTATGACGTCTCTGCACCGTGGAAAACAGAGTATGCTCTTCCCCAACCGGCCTGTGGTCACTTTCTGGGCCTCCGTGGCAGGAAAAAAAGAGGGAGATGGACCCTTGGGCAAGGCCTTTGATCTGGTGATCCCCGACGGGAAGTACGGAGAAAAGACCTGGGAACAGGCGGAAACCCACTTCCAGCGGACCGCGATGGATCTGCTGCTGGAAAAAGCTGAGCCGACGTCAGAGGCGCCGGAGTTGGTCTTCTCCGGAGACCTGCTGAATCAATGCGTAGGCTCCAGCTACGCCTTGCGGGGCTCCGGACTCCCGGCTCTGGGACTCTACGGGGCCTGCTCCACCATGGCGGAGGGTCTGCTGCTGGCCGGGGCCATGGTGAATGCCGGATACGCAAAGCAGGCTGCCGCCCTCTCCTCCTCCCATTTCGCCGCCGCGGAGCGGCAGTACCGCTTCCCCCTGGCCTACGGCGGTCAGCGGACGCCCACCGCCCAGTGGACCGTCACGGGAGCGGGGGCTGTTCTGGTCTCTGCCGAGGGACCGGGCCCGGTTCTGACCGGAGCAACCGTTGGCACCGTGGAGGACAAGGGCATTACCGACGCCAACAACATGGGGGCCGCTATGGCCTGGGCGGCCTATCGGACGATTCGGGCCAACCTGGAGGACTTGGGCCGAAGCCCTGAGGACTATGACCGGATCGTCACGGGAGACCTGGGCAGCCTGGGCAGCGCAATGGTGCGGGAGTTGTTTGCCGCCGACGGGGTACGGCTGGGAGAACGGTATACCGACTGCGGCGAGTTGATTTACGATCCGAAAACCCAGGACGTCCACTGCGGCGGCTCTGGGGCCGGGTGCAGCGCGGTGGTTTTGGCCGCCAGGCTTTTGCCCGGCTTCGCAGCGGGCCAATGGAAGCGGATTCTGTTCTGCGGCACCGGAGCCCTGCTCTCCCCTACCACAGTGCAGCAGAAGCGGAGCATACCGGCGATCTGCCACGGGGTGGTCATTGAGAATTGAAACGTAAGGCGGCCAGGCCCCTGGCCGCCGCAAAGGGCACGACGGCGGGCAGAGGTCTGCCCGCCCTACAGATAATCAGGGAAGGAAGCAGCAATGGAATATTTGAAAGCGTTTCTTGCAGGCGGGCTGATCTGTCTGATCTGCCAAATTTTGATTGACAAAACCGCTTTGACTCCGGCGCGGATCCTGACAGGCTGCGTAGTAACGGGCGTGGTTTTGGGCGCCGTTGGCCTCTACCCTGCCCTGGCTGACTGGGCCGAGGCTGGAGCCACGGTGCCCCTGACGGGCTTTGGTAATCTGCTGGCTAAGGGGACCAGGGAGGCCGTGCAGAGGGATGGGATTCTGGGGGCTCTGGCCGGTCCCCTAACAGCAGCGGCGGGCGGCATTACAGCGGCAGTGCTATTCGGCACTCTGGCTGCGGCAGTGTTTCCGTCAAGAGAAAAGTAGCGCGCCGAGGCAATAGGCATCAGGCAATAGGCAATAGGAGAACGGCCAAACAAATTCCTCGTCTCCTATTCCCTATTGCCTATTCAACTATTGCCTAATTCTCCTTGCATTCCACCCCTGCTTCGGGTATAATAGTCGCGAAAGAAAGGGGGCTGAAGCCATGCAGCGCATCTTACTGGTGGAGGACGATCCGGCCATTGCCCGGTCTATGACAGAATTCTTGCAAAGCGAGGGCTTTGCCCTGCAAACCGTAACCGGCCAGCGGGCGGCCGAGGCGCTCCTGGGCCCGGGCGCCTTTGATCTGCTGCTGGTGGACGTCTCCCTGGCGGACGGCAGCGGCTACGGCGTCTGCGCCGCCGCCAAGCAATACGGCCTGCCGGTAATCTTTGTCACCGCCTCGGGAGACGAAAGCTCCGTGGTAGCAGGTCTGGATATGGGGGCCGACGACTATATCTCCAAGCCCTTCCGGCCCCGGGAGCTGGTGTCCCGGGTACGTAGCGTCCTGCGGCGCTGCGGCAGTCAGAGCGTAGTCACCCTGGGCAGCCTGCGGGTGGACGCCGACAAGGCGGTGGTCACCAAAAACGGCCAGGAGGTCTCCCTCTCGGCCCTGGAATACCGGATCCTCCTGCTCTTCCTCTCCAACCGGGGCCGACTTCTGACCCGGGCGCGGCTGCTGGAGGAGATTTGGGACGTAGCGGGAGATTATGTAAACGACAACACCCTGACGGTGTACATCAAGCGGCTGCGGGAAAAGCTGGAGGACGACCCCCAGCAGCCCAGGCTATTCAAGACCGTCCGGGGCATCGGCTATCGGATGGACGAATGACGCTATGAAGGACTTGAAAAACCCAGAACTCCGGCGGGAACTGCTGTTGTACTGCCTCATGGCCCTGGTATGCGGAGCCCTGGGGCTTTTGGCGTCTCCCGCCGCAGCGCTGTTCGGCGCAGGGGCCCTTCTTGCGGGCGGGCTGCTGCACGGGCTGTTCCAGCACCGCCGCTACAAGGCACTTGCCGAGCTAAGCCGATCCATTGACCGGATTCTACATGGGCAGGATCAGCTTTTGGACGACAGCGCCGAGGGGGAACTGGCTATTCTGCGCAGCGAAATCCGGAAAATGACAGTCCAGCTGCGGGAATCCGCGGACCTGCTCCAACGGGACAAACAGGACCTCTCCCAGGCGCTGGCGGACATCTCCCATCAGCTCCGCACCCCTCTGACCTCGATGAACCTGACGGTCTCCCTCCTGCCCGGCGCGGCGGAGGAAGGGCAGCGGCTTCGGCTGACCCGGGAGCTGAAACGCTCCCTGGAGCGGATCGACTGGCTGGTGGAGACCCTGCTGAAGCTCTCTAAGCTGGACGCCGGCGTGGTGCGTTTCGAGCCCGAGTCCCTGACCGCGGCAGCCCTGACGGAGCGGGCGGTACGCAATCTCCGCATTCCCATGGAGCTGCGGGACCAGAAGCTGGTCCTGAACATGTCCGACGCGGCCCTCACCGTGGACCCGGCCTGGACCGCCGAAGCCCTGGGCAATATTCTCAAAAACTGCGTGGAGCACACCCCGGCGGGCGGAACCCTCACGGTAACAGCCCGGCAGACCCCTATTTATACAGAGCTCACCGTCACAGACACCGGCCCCGGCATCGACCCGGAGGACCTGCCCCGGCTCTTTGAGCGTTTCTATCGGGGCAAAGACGCCAACGAAAACAGCATCGGCATAGGCCTTGCCCTGGCCCGGCAGATCATTGCCGCCCAGAACGGCACCGTTCAGGCCTCCAACATCCCAGGCGGCGGGGCAAGATTCACGCTGCGGTTCTACGTGGGAACCGTATAACTCACAATACATGCATTCGAAAAGAAATAGTTGGGTGACAAAACGCTTATGGTTTTGTCACCCAACTGTCACATTGCCATGTTATAATCGGGCCATAAAATCCAAGAGAGGAATGAATCACATGGAAATTCTGAAAGTTGAACACTTATCCAAGCATTACGGCAGCGGGGAAAACCTGGTGAAGGCCGTGGATGACATTTCCTTCTCCGTGGAGAAGGGCGAGTTCCTTGCCATTATCGGCCCCTCCGGCTCCGGCAAGTCCACCCTGCTGCACATTCTGGGCGGCGTAGACCGGCCCACGGCCGGCAAGGTCTTTGTGGACGGCACCGACGTCTACGCGCAGAATGACGAGGCCCTGGCCGTGTTCCGCCGCCGTCAGGTGGGGCTGATCTATCAGTTCTACAATCTGATCCCCGTGCTCACCGCCGAGGAGAACATGACCCTGCCCGTACTGCTGGACGGGCGGCAAATCAACAAGGAGCGGCTGGAGGAGCTGCTGGACACTCTGGGTCTCAAAGAGCGCCGGAAGAACCTGCCCAATCAGCTCTCCGGCGGCCAGCAGCAGCGGGTATCCATTGGCCGTGCCCTGATGAACGCTCCGGCAGTGGTGCTGGCGGACGAGCCCACCGGCAACCTGGACTCCAAGAACAGCCAGGAGATCGTGGAACTCTTGAAGCTCTCCAACAAGCGCTACGGCCAGACCCTGATCGTGATTACCCACGATGAATCCATCGCCCTGCAGGCGGATCGGATCATCGCCATCGAGGACGGCAAAATCGTCCGGGACGAGAGGGTGAAGGCATGAGCGCGGAAATGATCCAATCGGCCTACATTGGCCTGTGTCTTCGCTATGCGGAGGGCGAAGACGTCCGGCATCTGGTGTCTGACGATCTGTGCGTGATGCCTCTCCTCGCCCGCGAGGAATCCGGCGGAAGCAGCCGCGGCAGCGCGGACATGCGGCAGAAAGGAGGGCGGAAGGCATGAACATTCTGACAAACTACACCATCCGCTGCCTGAAAAAGAACCGAGTACGAACCCTTGTGACCCTCATCGGCATTATTCTCTCCGTGTCTCTGTTCACCGCGGTGGCCGAAGGCGCCTGGTCCGGGCAGCAGTATCTGATGAACATTGCCATCGCCGACGAGGGCAGCTACCACGGTATGTTTGACGAGATCAGCGATGCGGAGCTGGAAGAGCTCCGGACCCAGGATGGCATAGAGCAGACGGCTACTCTGGACGGTGTTGGCTGGACTCTGGTGGGCAGCGGCGAGCGGGAGTTTTCCCAGCCCTACCTGCGGATCCGCTCCATGTCCAACAACTTCACAGACCTGGTAGCAGTTGAGCTTTTGGAGGGGCGCATGCCCCAGAACGACCGGGAGCTGCTGATCTCTGACCGGTCCGCCGCCGTCACCGGCGCGGAGTTGGAGCTTGGGCAGACCCTGACCCTCTCGGTGGGCCAGCGCGTAACGAAGGACGGCAATCCCCTGAGCGAGTACAATGAATATTTTCCCGAGGAAGAGCAGCTTGCCGACGTCACGGAAGACACTTGGACCATCGTGGGTGTCTATCACCGCTTTGGCAACAACATCGAGAGCTACGCAATGCCCGGCAGTCTGGCCCTGACCGTGGGTGGGACCTGCACCGACCACAAGGTCTTTTTCACACTGGACAGCATCGGTGATACGCTGGACTTTCTGCGCGAACACGACTACGGCAGCAGCAGCGCTGCAAACAACGATCTGCTGCTCTATGCCGGATATGACGACAACGCAAGAGTGAACGCTGTGATCTACAGCCTGGTGGCCATTCTCTTTGGCTTGATCTTCCTGGGCTCCGTGGCTCTGATCTACAACTCCTTCTCCATCTCTGTCTCCGAGCGGACCAAGCAGTTCGGCCTGCTGAAATCTATCGGCTCCACCAACCGGCAAATTCGCCGGATGGTACTGACGGAAGCCCTGCTGCTCTGCGTGATCGGCATTCCCCTGGGACTTCTGGTAGGCTGCGGCGGCATTGGCCTGACCCTGCGGTTTTTGCAGCCCGCCTTTTCCAGCATGGTGTCCAGCGCCATCAAGCAAGCAGTGACCATCAAGCTGGTTCTTCACTGGCCCTCTCTGGCAATAGCCGCCGGGGTCGGCCTGTTCACCACCCTGGTCTCCGCCTGGATTCCGGCCAAACGGGCCACCCGCCTCTCCCCCATCTCCGCCATCCGGCAGAGTACGGACGTGAAAGTGCGGGCAAAGGAAATCAAAGTCTCTCCTCTCACCGGCAAGCTCTTCGGCTTCCCGGGCACCCTGGCTGCCAAGAACTTCAAGCGCAGCCGCAAGCAGTACCGTTCCACCGTGGTCTCCCTGTTTATGAGCATCGTCCTCTTCGTCTCCGCCTTCAGCTTCGCGGACTACCTGCGAAAGGACGTAGCGGAAAACGTGCAGGACTCCGTGTCGGATCTGGTGGTCTACAATCAGACAGGTTATTCTTTATCTGTCGAAGCCGTTGACCCGGATCGGACGGAGGCCCTGGCTAAACTGCTAAAGGCTGAGGAACACGTAGAGGATGTGATGTGGACGCTCTGCTACACTGACACGCTCAAGTTCCCCGCCTCTGTTGTCAGCCAGGCAGCTCAGGATTCGGTGCTGCGGGAATCGAACGGATCTTATATCCTGTATCCCACGTTCTGCTTCCTGCCGGAGACGGACTACCGGCACCTCTGCACCCAGGCCGGGGTGGATCCGGAGACCCGTCAGGCCGTGGCCTACGACAAGGAGCGTCTTGTAACCGCTTACGAAGACGGCAGTCGGAGCTTCCAGCTTGTCTCCCTGTTCCGGAACAGCGCGCTTCCCATGACCGTGACCCTGGACGTGGTTCAGCCCCGGGCGGGCATGATCTATGACAGGCCGGAATATGAGCCCTGCGACGATCCCTACGGCTTCGAGGACGAGGGCGAAATCATTGGCTACAACTTCATTCCCGCAGAGGACGTGAGCGGCGAAAACGTCACCACAAACAATGAAGTCCTGATTTCCCCGGAGGAGGCTGTCGTAAAGCGGGAACTGGTGATCGGCGGGTTGTTGCAGGAGCCGCCCCTCGCCTCCAGTGGGCACGATCTGACATTCTATCTGCCCCTGGAGGGCACGGAAAATCTGTGGCAGTCCGCCCGTCCCATAGACAATCCCGTACTTGAGACGCTCTTTCTGCAAGCCCCGGAGCACGCCGCTGCCAAGACGGAGGCGGATGCGCTTCTGCAAGGTCAGGAGCTGAACAAGCGCTATGGGGTTCGCGATACCCGGGAGGACAAGGAAGGAACCCAATCTCTCCTGCTGGTGCTGAACGTCTTCACCTTCGGCTTTATCATTCTGATCTCCCTGATCGCGGCGGCCAACGTCTTCAACACCATCTCCACCAACGTGGCCCTGCGGCGGCGGGAGTTCGCCACCCTGAAATCCGTTGGCATGGGGGACAAGAGTTTTGGCCGGATGATGCGCTTTGAGTGCCTGCTCTACGGCAGCAAGGCCCTGCTCTGGGGTCTGCCGGTGTCCATCGGCATCAGCTGGCTGATCTGGAAGGCTGTGACCAACGCCTTCATTACCTCCTACCGTCTGCCCTGGACCGCCATGGCCATTGCCGCAGGCTCCGTCTTCCTGGTGGTCTTCTCCACCATGCTCTACGCCACAGGAAAGATTCGAAAGGACAACCCCATCGACGCGTTGAAGCAGGAAAACCTGTAAAACAAACGATACGCTCCTCTGCCGATCCAATTGGACCGACAGAGGAGCGTATTTGTGTCTTGTGGGCAATCTATCGCCGTGGTTCAGGGTTCAGGGCTCCAAGTTTGTAGGGACGGTCCCCCCTGCCGTCCGCGTCCCCCGGCCTGTTGGAATTGAGAATTGACAGGTGAGAATTGAGAATCGTCGATGTTTTGCAGATTGCCATCTGCAAAACGGAACTGAATGGAATACGCATAGGGTGAAAAGCAAATTGATTTCATTCTCAAATGGCAATTCTGGTTATCGGCTTTCATCAGCAAACACGCCGTAGGGACGAGCAGTGTGTCAAGAGAAACATGGGTAACACATGGGGAATAGACATGGGTTACAGATTTCGAATGGTGCGGTTGCAAATAGAACCCGTCTCGGCGTCAATGGCAGCAATCTGGAAATTGCGATAAATAACAGCAAAGCTTGTTTCATCCAACTGCCGGACAGCAACCCTGGTATCGGCCATCGTCTCGCTCAGAAAGACCTGCACCGGGCCGAAGCGGA
>JAEEZZ010000146.1 GCA_016292255.1 Oscillospiraceae bacterium | reverse complement strand
GCCGGATTTGCCGTGGATCTTGATATTTCTATTTCCCTCGAAAGCGCTTTCGCCGATCTCCGTTACGCTCTCCGGGATCGTCACGTCCTTCAGATTGCAATCGTAGAACGCGTATCCGCCGATGCTGGTGACGCTGTCCGGGATGGTCACGCTGGTCAGAGTGCTGCATTCGCAGAACGCCTGAGCGCCGATGCTGATCACCCCGTCCGGGATCGTGACAGTTTTCAGGAACGAGCATTCCAGGAAAGCCTTGTTAAAGATGACCTCCACGCCGCTGCCGATGGTCACGTCCTGCAGGGAGGTGCAGCCCCAGAACAGGTATTCATCCAGATAGGGCACGCCGTTGCCGATGACGACGCGCTCCAGGTTGGAGCAGCCCTCGAACACTCTCTCCCCCAGGTCGATGACGCTGTCGGGAATCACGATGCTTTTCAGCGAGCTGCAGTCAGAAAACACGCTTTCCCGGATCTTTTTCACGCCGCTGCCGATCGTCACGTCGGTCAGGGAGCTGCAATGGAAGAAGGTGCATTCCTCAAGCTTTTCCACGCCGTCCGGGATCGCAATGCTTTCCAGACCGTAGCAGCGGAAGAAGGCGCGGTCGCCGATGCTTGTCAGGCTGTCCGGCAGAAGCATGGTTTTCACCGCACTGGCGTAGCCGAAGGAATACGAGGCGAGCCTCGTCACGCCGTCCGGAACCGCGTAGCGTTCCGCCTTTTTGGCGCAGGGATACATCAGCAGCTCGGTCTGCGCTTTGTCAAACAGGACGCCGTCGACGCTGCGGTAGCTCGGATTGTCGGGCGCGACCTCGATGCGCTCCAGCGCCTCGCATTCACAAAACGCAAACTCGCCGATCTCCGTCACGGCAGCCGGGATCGTCAGCTCGGTCAGCGCCTTGCACTCGTTGAACGCATAGTCGCCGATGGAGACCAGGCTGTCCGGCAGCGTCAGCCCGGTCAGCGCATTGCAAATGCTGAACGCAGCGACGCCGATCTGCGTCAGGCCGTCCGGCAAGTTTATACTCTTCAAGGATTCGCAATCGGAGAACGCAGCGCGGCCGATGCGCGTCAGGCCGTCCGGAAGCGTCACGCGCTTCAGATTCCTGTAGCCCTGGAACGCATATTCGCCGATGCTCGTTACGCCGTCCAGCACTCTGACCGATTTGATCTGCTTATTATAAGAATACCACGGCGTAGGAGCTTCAGACTGAAATAATGATACGAAATCGTCCATTTCGCCGGAGCCGGTAACGGTCAGCTCGCCGGCCTTGCGATTGAAATACCAGGTGAGATTATCGCCGCAGGAGCCGGTCGGCCAGTCGGGGTCGGGGACGAATTCGGTGGGCTCGGTCTCGACCGGCTCGGTGACCGCAGGCTCGGTCTCGGCGGGCTCGGTGGCAGGGGCTTCGGTGACGGGAACGTCCTCGGCGGTATCCGATCTGACGGTCGCCTCCGTGCTCACGGTCGCCTCGGTGGTCGCAGGGGCGGTCTGCGCGGCGGGTTCGGTCGCCGGGGTCGTCTGCGCAGAGCTTCCGGTCGCGGCAGGCGTCTTGCCGCTGCACGCGCTCAGGAGCAGCAGGGTCAGCGCCAGGGCGGCGCAAAGCATTTGTTTCCGGATCCCGGTACGTTTCGTGGATTTCATATTGTTTTCTCCTCTTTCCAAATTCTATTATTTCCAGCCCGAGCTGATCTTCACGATGCTGATCTCGCCGTCGCCGTCCAGCTCCAGGAAGAAGTTCGCACAGATGTTTTCCGCGGTCGTTCCCTTCAGATAGTCGCTGAGCTTGCCGTAGGACGTCATGGTGTCGCCGTCCAGCCAGATCCAGCCGATTTCCACCTCATCCAGCTTCAGATACGGATCGCCGTCGCTGTATTGCTGATTTCGGCGGAAAATATAGTCGCCATCCTGCTGTATCACTGTGTACACACTGCCGTTGTCCTGGATCCAGCCGGTCCAGCCCGGCGTCTCTTCGCTGGCGTCGTAGACGTAGCCCCAGATCTTGGCCTGGGTCTTGGATTCTGTGTAGGGATATTCCTGGCCGTACATGACCAGGGTGCCGGTCTGCTTGGCCCGCTGGAGCTCAGCCTCCGACGCCTTGAGCAGATCCGTCGTCACGACCTTCGCCAGATAGCGATCCCCGATCTGGAACATGGTCTCCATCCTTGTGAAATGCGCGTTGATCTGCTGCTCCTGCTCCAGCTTTTCCGAAACGCCTGCCTGATTGTCCTCCACCGGGTTGAAGGAAACGCCTGCTTCCGCCGCATACTGCTCCGCCGTGGAGCCGGGGAAGCCGCAGACCGTGAACTGGGACAGATCGCAGAGATCCGCCGGGAGCGCGCAGGTCTCGCTCATGATCCAGAGCTGGCTCAGATTGCTGCAGCCGCGCAGCGCGCCGCTGCCGATGGCGCCAAGATTCTGCGGCAGGATGATCTGCCTCAGCGCCGTGCAGTTTGCAAACGCGCCGTCGCCGATGCTCGTCAGCGAAGTCGGGAGCCAATCCGTGTGCCAGGAAAGATCCAGCTGCGTGCAGCCGGAGAACGCGTAATTTCCGATGCGGGTCAGGCCGCTCGGGAGTTGTCTATTTTCGGAGCCTACGGTAACGTAGGTTGGATCCAACTGCGTGCAGCCCGCAAAGGCGTAATCGCCGATCTCGGTCAGGGCCGCGGGGAGCTCCAGCTCCTGGATCCTGCCCTGATAGGCGCTCCAGGGCACGGACTGGGCGTCGGGATAGTCCGTCATGGCGCCGCTGCCCCGCAGAACCAGCTTGCCGCTGTTCTTGAACAGCGTCCAATGCAGATCCTCGCCGCAGGTGCCCCACAGCTTCTGGTTGTCCTCGCCGGTTTCCGCCGTGGTTTCCGGAACGGCCGGCGCGGTGGTCTCGATCTCCACCGGTATGGTGGGCTCGGTGGTTTTCAGATTCTCGGCGCTGTCCACATACAGGACGGGGCTCACCTTGGGGGCAAGCTTATCCTTGGCCCAGTTGTAGCCGGCGACGCCGCCGCCCACAACGCCCGCGCAGATCACGCCCAGGACCAGCTTGCCCAGCAACGTGCTGAAAAAGGGGCGGGTGGCGTGCAGCACCACCGTCTCCGCCACCGGAACGGCGGCTGCGCCTGCGCCGGCAGCTGCGGCTGTCTTCACGCCGGCCGCGATCCCGGCCTTGGCCAGGGTCTTGGCCAGGACGGTCTCTCCTGCCTGGGCGGTGAGGCTCTGCCGCTTCATCAGCGCCAGCAGGAAGGGCATCGGGGCCATGCCGTAGAGCTTGACGCCCTTCTTCTCCAGGGCGTGGACGGCGTCCTCGATCTTCTTCCGGCCCCGGGCCAGCTGGGTTTTCACAGTACCGGGGGTGACGCCCAGGGCCTCGGCAATCTCATGCACGGGCATCTGCTCGTAGTAGTACATGGCCACTGCGGCCCGCTGGCCGTCGGAGAGCTCGCTGAGGATCTCGCTGACCAGCTCTGCGGTCTCCTTCCGCTCCAGGCTCAGCTCTGGGGAAGACTCCGGGGAGAGGTCTGCCTGCTCGGGCAGGCCCTCGCCCTCGTCGTTTTCCAGCTCCGTGAACAGCACGGGGCTCTGCCTGCGAAGCAGGGACTTGGCGCGGTTCACCGCGATGGTACGCAGCCAGGGGCGCACCTTCTCCGGATCGTTGAGCTGATCCAGGTGGGACCAGGCAAAGACGAAGGTGTCCTGCTGGACGTCCAGAGCCGCGTCCTCATCCCGCAGAACGGCGCGGGCCGTGCGGTAGACCTCCTGGCTCGTCAGTTCATATAGCTCGGCAAAGGCCTGCTGGTCTCCGCCCCGAATGGCGGCGACCAATTCGGTCATGCTCTTTTCCTGTTTCGTTCCCGTCTGTCCGTTTTTCATGGGATCTTCCTCCTAATTCTTACTTTTCATTTCTTCTTCCGGGCTTTCTTCTCCGTCAGGAGGACCGAGGCAGCGCAGAATTTTGGCCAGCTGCCTGCTGTTTTCCTCCGGTGTCAGACGGTAATGCTGGATCAGCTTTCTGTAGCAGATCGCAAATTCCCGCTCCTCCACGTCACTCACCTCCGTTTCGCTGAAGTCCGACCCTTCGGTTGCATTCTTCTTCCCGGGCCGGCTTCCGTGCTTCTGTCTATTAGACGCTCTGAAGCGCGAAACGGTTGACACAATTATACAAAAAAATTCGAAGAATGTTATACCATTATTCAAGATAAAAATCAAGAGGCTTCCGAAGAAACCTCCTGATCTTCAAAAAAGCTTACGCTTCTGTTTTACCGAATGGGATCAATCTGCCACGAAGTTGAAGCCGTTCTCCTCCGCGAAGCTCTGGGCGGCGGAGTCGGAAGCGCCGTGGAAGGTGATCGCGCCCTGCTCGCTTCCCTCGAAGCCCAGGGCCTCCATGGCCAGCACACTGTCGGGAACCGTCACGTCCACCAGGGCGCTGCAGTTGGAGAACATACTGCTGCCGATACCCGTCACGCTGTCGGGGATGGTCACGCTGGTGAGAGAGCGGCAGCCGTGGAACGCCATGTCGCCGATGCCCGTCACGCTGTCGGGGATGGTCACACTGGTGAGGGAGCGGCAATCCGTGAAGGCGTAGTCGCCGATGCTGGTCACGCTGTCCGGGATGGCCACGTCGTTCAGCGCCTTGCAGCCCATGAACACGCCTTCGCCGATGCTGTCCACGCCCTGGGGAATGGTCACGCTGGTCAGCGCCCCGCAGTCCAGGAACGCGTTCTGGCCCACGCTGGTCACGCCGGCGGGGATGTTCACGTCCGTCAGGGCGCTGCACCAGGCAAAGGCAAAGTCGCCGATGTGCTTCACGCCGTCCGGGATGGTCACGCTGGTGAGGGCGCTGCACTTCTCAAACAGGTTCTCCTCGATGCGCTTCAGACCCTTGGGGAGGATCACGCCGGTCAGGGCGGTGCAGCCGCAGAAGGCGTCGTGGCCGATGGTGGTCACGCTGTCCGGGAGGATGATGCACTCCAGAGCGGTGCATTCGCCGAAGGCACACTGGCCGATTCCGGTCACGCCCTCGGGGACGGTCACACTCGCCAGGGCGGGGCAGCCGTAGAAGGCGTACTTGCCGATGCTGGTCATGCCCTCCGGAAGCTCCACCGCCGTGATCTGATCGTAGAAGCAATGCCAGGGCATGAAGAAGCACATATCGTCCCGGTCGTAGGCGGCGTCGTCCATGGCGCCGCTGCCGGTCACGCTCAGCACACCGGTCTCGGGGCGGAAGCTCCAGTGCAGGCGCTTGCCGCAGCTGCCGTTGTAGGAGAGGTCGGATCTGGTGGACTCCGCGAGCTCGGGGATTTCGGCAACGGGGATGTCCTCATTGAGATCCACGCCGGCGGGGACATTGTCCGTCCCCTGCCCGTCGGATACCGTGCCGCCCTTGGCGACGCAGGCAGTCAGGATCAGCATGGTCATCGCAAGGGTCAGGCACAGGAGCTGCTTCCAAAGGACGGTTTTCGTTACGCGCTTCATGGTTCATTTCTCCTCTTCTTTTCGTCTTCTTTTTTCTTCTCTTTTTCTCTCAAAGGTCCCCGTGTTTGTCTTTCTGTCTATAAGACGCTTTTCGAGGCAAAAAGGTTTACATTTTTTGAAAAATTTTTTAAAAAAATTTTCAAACGTGCGAAAAGGGCGGCTGGATGGCCGCCCGATAGCACGTTACCGCTTCCAGGGCATCAGGAGCACGAGCTCGTTCCGGGCATTCAGCATCAGCAGACGGTCAAACTGATCGGGCGCTTGATTGCGCTTGCTGAATGATTGCAGCAACTGGTTGAGCGTGCAGCTTTCTCTGCCCTTTTTCACGGAGACGGAGGAATCCAGCATCAGCCAGCCCGCCGGCGAATCGGTATTGACGTAATCGTTGATGCATTCGCCGTGTCCGTAGCCGTCCATGCAGAAGCAGTATCCCGCGTCCGTCTGCTGCGCCACGAAAAGCGCGTCGTCCGCTTCGCTGAAGAGCCAGCCCTCGGCGTCTGCGGTAAATTGACCCTCTGAGCCGTTATACCATTGCCTTGCCTGCTCCGGGGAGTCCGTAAAGGGGTACGCTTTTCCGTCCAGGACGATGGTTCCGGTCTGCGCGGCCTCGCGGAGCGCTTCCTCCGTCACGCAGGCGGGCTCGACGCGCAGAACCTGGGTCAGATAGCCCGTACCGAGCCGGGCGATCCCGCCGAAGCGCAGGCTGGGATCGACGTAGACGGTCTGTCCGCTTCTGTTCTTGTCGTCCAAGAGGTGGTACGGATCGTCGTCTGTCGTTCGGTTCTCTTCGCGGCTGAGCTCGGTCAGCACGGCCTCGCTGTTGTCCACGATGGGCTCGAAGGCGTAGCCGTTTTCCCGGGCGAAGGCCTCGGCGGTGGAGCCGGGGAAGCCGCAGACCGTGAGATCGGACGGAAGGCCGAGCGAAGCGTCCAGCGCGCAGTCCCGGTTCAGGACCCAGAGCTCCCGCAGGCCGCTGCAGTCGGAAAACGCGTCGCCCGAAACGGAGCTCAGATTCTCGGGCAAAATGACGTAACGCATCCCGCGCACGCCGGTGCAGCCCGAAAAGGCGCCGTCGCCGATACTCGTCAACGTATCCGGGAGCAGGCTGTCCGGCTCGTAGCCGTCAAACGACGCACAGCCGGAAAACGCATAGTTGCCGATCCGGGTCAGACCATCCGGAAGGCCGCGCCGGTCACCCGTGGAAAGCTTGACGGCGTCCAGCGCCGTGCAGCCGGAAAAAGCGTAAGCGCCGATGCCGGTCAACTCCGCCGGAAGCTCCAGCTCCTTGATCTCGCTTCGATAGGCGTACCAGGGGACGGACTGCGCGTCGGGATAGTCCGTCATGTCGCCGCTGCCCCGCAGCTTCAGCTCGCCGGAATTCTTGAACAGCGTCCAGTACAGGGCTTCTCCGCACATGCCCCACGCTCTTTTCTCGTCCTCACCGCCGACGTTCGCGGCGGTCTCCGGGACGGTGGCTTCGGGTTCGGTGGGCGCGTCGGTTTCCGGGGCGGCGGGCGCGGTGGTCTCGAGCTCCACCGGCAGGGTGGGTTCGGTGGGATCCCTGGTCAGATTTTCGGCGCTGTCCACGTAGAGGATCGGGCTCACCTTGGGCGCGAGCTTATCCTTCGCCCAGTTGTAGCCCGCGACGCCGCCGCCCACGACGCCCGCGCAGAGCACGCCGAGCACGAGCTTGCCGACGACGGTCGAGAAGAAGGGGCGCGTCGCGTGCAGCACCATGGTCTCCGCCACGGGGACGGCGGCCGCGCCTGCGCCCGCCGCCGCGGCGGTCTTTGCGCCTGCGCTCAGTCCGGCCGAGGCGAGGGTCTTGGCCAGCACGGCCTGCCCGGCCTGCGCCGTGGGCGCCTGCTTCTTCATCAGCGCCACCAGGAAGCCCACGGGAGACAGGCCGTAGAGCTTGACGCCCTGCTTCTCCAGCGCGTGGACGGCGTCCTCGATCTTCTTCTTGCCGCGCGCGAGCTGGCTTTTCACGGTGCCGGTGGCAACGCCGAGGGCGTCGGCGATCTCGCTCGCGGTCATCTGCTCGTAGTAATACATGGCGATCGCCGCACGCTGTCCGTCGGAGAGCTCGCCAAGGATCTCGTTGACGAGCTCCGCGGTCTCCTTGCGCTCTAAGCTCAGCTCGGGGGAAGCATCAAGAGAAAGGTCGGCCTGCTCGGGCAAGCCCTCGCCCTCGTCGTTTTCGAGCTCCGTGAAGAGCACGGGCGTATTTCTGCGGAGAACGGACTTGGCGCGATTCATCGCGATGGAACGCAGCCAGGGGCGCAGCTTCTCCGGGTCGCTGAGTTGATCCAGATGCTGATAGGCGTAGACGAAGGTATCCTGCTGGACGTCGAGGGCTTCGTCCTCGTCGCGCAGGACGGCGCGGGCGCTGCGGTAGACCTCCTGGCTCGTCCTGTTATAGAGCTCGGTAAAGGCGTCCTGATCCCCGCCGCGAATGGCGGCGACCAGCTCGGTCATGGTTCTTTCGGGTTTCATGGGTGCTTCCTCCTGTTATTCTTTCTTCTCTTTTTCCGGGTTGTCGGTTTCGCTGATCCGTCGCAGGATCCCGGCGAGCTGCCGTTTGGATTCCTCCGGCGTCTGGCGATAGTGGGCGATCAGCTTCTTGTAGCAGATCGCAAATTCCCGATCCTCCACGCGGCTCACCTCCGTTTCGCGGGTGTCGGTCAGCCCTTTTGCATTT
>JAEEZZ010000145.1 GCA_016292255.1 Oscillospiraceae bacterium | reverse complement strand
GGTCTTCTGGAGGTCAATGATATAGATACCATTGCGCTCGGTGTAGATGAACTGCGCCATCTTGGGGTTCCAGCGGCGGGTCTGGTGGCCGAAGTGGACACCGGCTTCCAGCAGCTGCTTCATGGATACGACTGCCATTTTGTGATTCTCCTTTTTTGTTTTTCCTCCACCCCGATCATCTTTTCGGCTGACCGCCCCCAGGCGGCACACAGACGAAAATCCCCGGGTGTGTGAGTTACAGTGTCACGGCTGATTCACCGTGCCGACACATTATACATGATTGGCTCCCGGATTGCAAGCATTTTTTTGCGAAAAAGCGGAAAAATCAAGAAAAAATCAAGAATAATCGGCAGCCCGCGGGCGTTTTTTCCGCGGGCTGCCGAATGTGTCGAAGCGCGGGGGAAGGGCGCGGCGAGCCGGGGGCTCAGCGCGGCTGCTCCCCAGAGTCGTCCGGAGCGCTCTGGGCCTGCCGTGCGGCCTTCTTTTCACGCCGCTTGTGCTTGAAGCGCTTGATCAGAACGATCAGCACGATCAGCGGGATCCCCAGGAACAGCAGCAGGTAGGGCAGGAAGATGATGAAGTCGCTGAAGAGCTCCGTCACGAACTCCCACAGACCCTTTAAGCTGCCCAGGATCCCGTTTCCGATGTTCTCCCAATAGCCCGGCTCCTCGGTGGGGGTGAAGACCTCCACCTGGGTGACCTCAATGGTAGCGGTGGCGTACTCCACCTGGTTGGACAGCGCCCGCAGGGAGCGCTCATAGCTCTCCAGCTGGTAGCGCACATAGGTCATCCGGTCTTCGATCTCCAGGATCTCAGACAGGTTTTCCGCCTGGCCCAGGAGCTGCAGCAGCCGATCCTGCTCCGTGCGAAGGGCCGCGATGTGGCTCTCGGTGTCCGCGTACTGCAGGGTGACGTCCTGCTGGGATTCGTGCTTGTAGGTGACGTTGCCGATGCCGGAGACGCTCTCGGTGAGGGTGCTCAGCTGGTCGGCGGGAACGCGGACGATGATGGTCGCCCTGGGCGTTCTGCCGGAGTTGCTGGCCTCCATGTCTTCGATGTATCCGCCCAGCGCCAACAGCTTTGCGGTGATGGCGTCGAGAAAGGCCTGGTAGTCGTCGGTCTCCACGATCAGGCTGATCTTGCGGATGAGCTTCCGGCCGGTCTCCGCGGCGGGCGTTTCGGTGCTGCGGTCGGTCGCGCTCACGGGTGTCTCGTTGTAGCTTTTGCTGTGGGAATAATAGGAATAAGTATTCAGGTTTTCGCCGGAGGCAGCATTGCCGTAGAAGACGTCGTCGCTCACCTCGTACTCCGCAACGCGCTGGGGGGCGGAGGTCTCGGCGTATACGCCGCGGGTCTTTTCGGCCGCCTCATTGGCTTTGCAGGCGCTGAGGCCCAGCAGCATCAGAACGGCAAGCAGAATGCAAATTCGTTTTTTCATGGATGATTCCTCCCTCATCTGGATGGGGGTTAGACGATGAAAAACCGCATTTGTTCCCGCTATTTTTTCATGTTTTTTGCGTTCTGCATTCTGCATTTTGCATTTTGCATTCTGCATTCACCCTCGTGGCCTCCGCCATTCCCGGCGCACCCGGCAGCCGGAGAGCTCCACGTCCACCAGAATGATGTCGTCTCCGGCGCGCCGGATGCAGGACCAGGGAATGCGGTAGTACCCGTCGTGACCGAAGAGCCCCAGCCAGCGCCAGGGCCCCGGCACCCAGATGGCGCAGACCCGGCCCTCGGGGAGCTCCACCTCCACATCGCAGACACAGCCCAGCCGGCACCCGTCGCAGACGTTGATGACTTCCTTGCATCTCAGATCCGTATATCTGCATGGCGGCATGATCATCCCTCCCGGTTCTCATCCTATGCGCGGGGCCGCCGGGATATGTGCGGGGGGAGCGGGCGCGCACCGGGGATATTATTTGTGCAAATCGGAGAAAAGGATTGAAAAAGGAGCGAGATTTTGGTATAATCGAAAAAGGAAAAGCCGTGTTTGCCGCGGCAGACCTCCGGCTTCCCCAGGCTGCCGGGATCCATTACCACACTCTTGAGGAGGAACAGCTATGAACAAACGCTCTGTAAGTATGCTCCTTATCCTTGCCATGCTCGTTACGCTGCTCAGCGGCCTGAGCCTGACTGCTGCCGCACAGGAGAGCATCGGCGCCCCCGTTTGGGAAGATGGGGAGGCGGAGGAAACCTCCGAGGACATCGACATCTACTTTGTGGACGAGATGGACACGGATGGCCTGTACGTCTACTGCTACGACGGTGCCGTCGGAGACGGTATGATGGAGACTGCTGAGGATCTTGGCTATCCCGGCGGCCCCATGACCGAGGCTGAGGGCACTGAAATGCGCGGCCATAACTACTACAAGATCACCCTGAACACCGAAAGCGCCAACACCGTGATGTTCGGCAACGGCAACGGCACATTCAGCCTGGAGGCCACCGACGCCCATACCGCGCCCCTGTCCTTCGTGGACGACGCCATGCGCCCCGCTCCCGACGAGGAATCCGAGGAGAACGCCTTCGTGGTCTACGCGGTCAAGCTGGAGAACGGCGTCTTTGTGGCGACCAAAGAGGACGACGTCTGGCCCGCACCCATTCAGATCATTGAGGAGCCCGGCTGCACCACGGAAGGCAAACAGGCCTATGTGGGCCTCCGCACCGGCGCACTGGCAGGAGAGGAGACCATCGCAAAGCTGGGGCACGACTGGGACGACGGTACGGTGCTTCAGGAAGCGACCTACCTGGACGACGGCTCGATCATGTATAGCTGCCGGCGCTGCCACGAAACCAAAACAGAAACGATCCCAAAGAAGGAGAATCCCTTCGTGGACGTTCTGGCGGGAGACTACTTCTTCAAGCCCGTGATGTGGGCCATCAGCCAGAAGCCCCCTGTGACCAAGGGCACGGATGATACCCATTTCTCCCCCCACGCCGACTGCACCCGCGAGCAGATCGTGACCTTCCTCTGGGCTGCCAACGGCAAGCCGGAGCCCCAGACAACGGAAAGCAATTTCAGCGACGTGACGCCCAACGACTGGTTCTTCAAGGCTGTTATGTGGGCCTCGGAGAATAAGATCGCAAGCGGCATGGGCGGCGGCATCTTCGGCGTGGGCCAGAGCTGCACCCGCGCCCAGGCCATGACCTTCCTCTGGGCCTCCGAGGGCAAGCCCGCACCGAATTCGACGGAGAGCCCCTTTGACGACGTGACGCCCAACGACTGGTTCTTCAAGTCGATCCTCTGGGCCGCGGAGAACGGGATCACCAAGGGCGTGGGCGACGGCCTCTTCGGTGTGAACAACACCTGCACCCGCGCGCAGATCATGACCTTCCTCTACAAGACCTCTCTGCTTGAGGACTGAGACAAAAAGCATCTGTCCCGATCCAGCATAATCAAGGGTCTGTTCCGGGTCGTCAGCGACTCCGGAGCAGACCCCTTTTATTCTCGGATCCGGGTTTCTTATTCCTCGGCGCGGGCCAGCTCCACGCCGCTGTAGTACCATTTGAGTATGGTCTCAAAGTCGTTCCCGGCCCGGGCCATGGCAGCGGCGCCGTATTGGCTCATGCCCACCCGGTGGCCGTTGCCCCGGGTGGTGAACACAACGCCATCGGCTGAGAGCGACAGCGAAAAGGCGGTGGAGCGCAGGCCGAACGCCTTGCGGAGGGCCGTGCCCCGGAAGGCTCGTCCGCCCAGTGTGACGGAGGCCACGCCGCCCCCGGCGGTGTACTGCACGGCTTCCGCCCAGGCGCAGGGATCGCCGGAAAGCTGCACTTCATGATCCAGGGCCTCCAGCTTTGCCTGAAAATCCGCCAGGGAGACCCGGAGCTCGTCGGTGTAATGGGCCGCGTCCTCCTCCCCCGGACTCTCCACTGCCTTGAGATAGGGCAGCTCGCTGCCCCAAACCGCAGCCGCGTCCTCCGTCCTGCCGCCGGAGCAGGAGAAAAACGTGGCGTCAATGAGCCTGCCTTGATAGAGAAGCACCAGCCCGTCCGTGTCCCGGACGGCGGCCTCCGCCTGGGCCCGGGCCTCGGGCTCCGCCTCCGCCGGGTCGCGCCAGGCCTGGCAGCAGTGAGAATCGGTGCAGACCGCCGCCTCCGTGTGCCGCGGATTCCGGCAGCGGCTCAGCGTGTAGGTCCTGGACGCCACGGCCTGGGCCTTCAGCGCCTCCCGGCCGAAGGAGACGGGCATCTCCGCCAGCAGTACGCCGGTGAGATAGCGCTCCAGATCCATCCGCACCACGCCGTCCTCGGTCAGCACGGCCAGCTGACAGCCAGTGTCAAAGGCCGCCGGCTCCGCCGGGGCGGCGCAGAGCTCGGATGCGGGCGGCGCACTGGACTCCGTGGTCGCTGCAGCCTCCGGCTCCCGGGTGGGAGCGGGGAGCGGATCGCTGCCGGAAGCAGACTGCCCGGCCGGAAGCAGCAGCAGCGCAAGGGAGGCCCAGAGCAGGGCCGCGGCCAGAGAAGCAAGAACAGATTGACGCATTTTACCTCCTGTTTTTGGAAAACCATTGACGAATGGCTGTTTATGTGATAGAATGAATACTAATAAGGGGAAGAACCGATCTCCCCAGACTCTATGCGGGACTTGTCCGGCGTAGAACTACCCTGCATTTTGAAGGAAAAACCAGCTGAATGGAGTGGTACTTTCATGAAAACAAAAAAACCTGATATTTTCCTCGGCATTACCATGGGTATGCTTGTCCTGGCCGCGGTTCTTTGCATTCTGATCCTGAAGACGCAAAAGAGCAAGAACGAAACCACCACCACGGAGCCGCCCCAGATCGCCAGCACGGATGCCACCAACCCCTTCCCGGGCGGCAGCGAAGCGCCGAACAACACAGAGTCGGTGCCTTCCACCGAGCATCCCACCCAGCCCCCGAAGGATCTTTCTCCCATCAACGACGCGCAGCTGAAGAGCGAGCTGGATGAATCCCTCCGGGGTCTGACCAGCGAGTGGCAGGTCATGGTGATTGATCCCGCATTCAACACCGAGATCGGCTCCGCCGTCAACTGCCGCGGGGAAGACTGGATGACGGCGAACCGCATGGCCCAGGTGTTTATTATGGGCACGGTGTTCCAGCAGGCCGCCGACGGCAAGCTGGAGCTTGCTTCGGTGCTGGACGACGTCAAGGCCATGATCAATACCGACGATACCTACGCGGCCGACCGGCTGACCGAGACCATCGGCTCCGGCGACGCCTCCAAGGGACGCGAGGCAGTCAAGGCCTTTGCTGTGGCCAACGGCCTGCAGCTGGGCTTCAACCGCTCCCTCAGCGGCTCCGGCAGCCAGAAGAACTACGTCAAGGCGGAGCAGACCGCCAAGCTGCTGAACATGATCTGCCGCGGCGAGCTGGTCAGCGAGGAAGCCTCCCGCCAGATGCTGGAGATCCTTCTGACCCCTGTGGATGGCCTGGAGATCGAGACCGGCCTCCTGGGCGAGGATCTGCGCTACGGCTTTGTGGTGGATGTGGAGTCGAGCGTCTGCGTCTGCGCCATGGGTGTGGTGCAGAACGCCAACCGCAGCTTTGTGATCAGCGTGGTCTGCAACGGCCCCGTCACCATCGAGGGCGCAAAGAACAAGGTCACGGAGCTGATCAAGCTCACAGCCCCGTACTTTGCCGAGTAAACAACAGCAATCAAAAACGAGCTCCGATCCGGAGCTCGTTTTTTTTGCTTTTTCATTCTGCGTCCCGGGTCCAATGCCTTCTGCGGGGGCGCTGGAGCCGCAGGCGCTCAAAGAATTCGCTGAGCAGGGAAGCGCAGTCCGCCTCCAGGACCCCGCCCTGCATTTCGGGCCGGTGGTTGAAGGGCAGGGAAAACAGATCGATCACCGAGCCGCAGCAGCCGTTTTTCGGGTCGGCGGCTCCGTAGACCACCCGCGGGATCCGGGCGTTGACAATGGCGCCGGCACACATGGGGCAGGGCTCCAGCGTCACGTAGAGGGTGCATTCCCAGAGCCGCCAGCCCCCAAGGGCCTTGCAGGCGGCGTCGATGGCCTCCAGCTCCGCGTGGCAGAGGGCGTTTTTGGCGGTCTCCCGGCGGTTGCGGCCCTCGCCTACGATCCGGTCGCCCAGCGTCACCACGCAGCCCACGGGCACCTCTCCCTCTGCTGCCGCCAGCCGCCCCAGCTCCAGGGCGCGCTGCATAAAATCTGTGTCAGTCAAAGCAATTTCACCTCCCGGGGGTTCTTGATTTATCCTAATACATGGCGAGCGGTTTTACAAGAGAAAAAGCAAAGAAATTGTAAAATAATCGGAAAAGGGCTTGCCAAGCAAGGAAGATTGTAATATAATGAGTTGAATTTCCCGGGGGCCTGTTTGCCCAGCGCCGAAACGGGTTACCCTTTCGAATGATACAAAGGAAGTGTATTATGTCTACCGCAAAGAAGAATTCAAACCCTGCTATTGAGGCGTTAACCGGCCCCATCACCGCACTTGTTGCAAAGGGCAAAAAGGAAGGCGTTCTCCTGGCCAGCGAGTTGAACAACGAACTGTCGAAGATCCCCTGCACCGTGGAGCAGATCGAGATGATCTATGAGACCCTGGAGGGCATGGGGATCCAGATCGTCGGCGCTGAGCTGGATCTGGACGACGACGCGCCTCTGGATCTGCCCGGCCTGGAGGAGGAAGAGATGATCGACCCCGTGGAGCTCGCCGCGGAGTACAATCTCGACGATCCCGTACGGATGTACTTAAAGGAGATCGGCCAGGTGCCCCTGCTCTCTCCCGAGGAGGAGATGGAGCTGGCCCAGAAGGTCTCCACCGGGGATAAGGAAGCCAAGAAAAAGCTGACGGAGGCCAACCTTCGCCTGGTGGTTTCTATCGCGAAGAAATACTCCGGCCGCGGCCTGCATATCCTGGATCTGATCCAGGAGGGCAACACCGGCCTGATCCGCGCCGTGGATAAGTTCGACTACACCAAGGGCAACAAGTTCTCCACCTACGCCACCTGGTGGATCCGCCAGGCCATCACCCGCGCCATTGCCGACCAGGCCAGGACCATCCGGGTGCCGGTCCACATGGTGGAGGTCATCAACAAGGCCACCCGCTGCAACCGCAAGCTGGTGCAGGAGCTGGGCCGGGAGCCCACCCTGGAGGAGATCGCAGACGAGCTGGGCCTGCCCATTGAGAAGATCATCGAGGCCAACCGCACCGCGGCCGACACCCTCTCCCTGGAGACCCCCGTGGGCGACGAGGAGGACACCACCATCGGCTCCTTCGTGGAGGACGACAACACCCCCGGCCCTGCCGAGTCCACCTCCAATACCATGCTGGCCGAGGCCCTGGCAGAGATCCTGAGCACTCTGACCCAGCGGGAGGCCGACGTGCTGAAGATGCGCTTCGGAATGTACGACGGCCGCAACCACACCCTGGAGGAAGTGGGCCAGAAGTTCGGCGTCACCCGGGAGCGGATCCGCCAGATCGAGAACAAAGCCATCCGCAAGCTCCGCCACCCCAGCCGCGCCAAGAAGATCAAGGATTTCTATTGCTGAACGAAGAACGCTGCCCGCCTTCCCACGGGCAGCGTTTTTGATCCGGTGGGAAAAGCTGCAAACGTCAATCGGAGTCGAGGAGGCAGACCCATGGAAAAGGTCAAATACTCGGTGGTCATTCCCGCCCATAACGAGGCCCAATATATCGGGAAATGCCTGGATTCCATCCATCAGGCCGCCCGGACGGTTGGGCCGGAGACGGTGGAGATCCTCGTGGTCGCCAACCGATGCACCGATCAAACCGCTGCCATCGCCGAGCGCGGCGGCGCCAGGGTGCTGGTCAACGACGACAAGTGCATCGCGGCCATCCGGAACACGGGGGCCAGAGCGGCCAGAGGGGAGATCGTGGTGACCATCGACGCGGACAGCCGGATGGGGAAGGAAGCCCTGGCGGAGATCGGGGAAAAGCTGGACGGCGGGCGCTATATCGGCGGAGGAACCAACGTCAAATTTGACCGGATGTCCCTGGGAATGGCCTGCTCGGCGCTGTACGTGGCGGTCAAGCTGCTGCCGATCATGCTCCGCAACGGCGGCTACCTCAGCGGCGCCATGTTCTGGTTCCGCAAGCGGGACTTTGAGGCCATCGGCGGCTTCAACGAGAGCCTGGTGAGCCTGGAGGATATGGATTTTGCTGCCCGGCTGAAGAAATACGGCAAACAATCGGGCCGGAAATACGGAACGCTGAAACGGTCCCAGGTGCTGACCTCCGCCCGAAAATTCGACGAGTTCGGAGACTGGTATCTGATCAAAAACCGCGCGCTGACCAAGCGGATCTTCACCGGAAAGGATCGGGAAGCTGCGGATCAGTTCTATTACGACGTCCGCTGAGGCGCCCGCAGGGGCCCGGGCCGGCGAAGCTGCTCCCACCGGGGCGAAGCTGTGCAAAAAACAAGCTGAGAAAGGGTCAAAGGACCGTTTTCTCAGCTTGTTTTTCTGTGTGCGGCACGGCTGCCGCCCATTACGCCCGCCTGCGCCTTGCGCCCCACAGGGCGAGGAAGATACAGCACAGGTACAGGGCCGGGTAGAGCCCATAGCTCACCCAGCCGGGGTAGGGCAGGGAGCGAAGGGGCAGGATCAGCAGCCGCAGGGCGCTGAACCAGGCGGCGTAGCAGAAGAACAGGCCGCCGGGGCGCTTGTCTCTTGCCCGGCGGCGGCAGATCGGGAGGCCTGCCAGGGCCAGGACCAGCTCATAGAGCTGGGTGGGATGGACGGCCGGGGCAGGGAAGCTGAACAGCGCCCGGGGCATCAGCCCGGCGTCGGAGGGAAAGACCACGCCCCAGGGCAGATTCGTTTTAATCCCCCCGCAGCAGCCGTTCAAAAAGCAGCCCACCCGGGCGATACAGAAGGCCAGGGCAAAGGGGAGCACAAAGGCGTCCAGCACGGCCAGGGGCTTTGCCCCCGCCAGCCGCGTAGAGACCAGCAGGGCAGCCGCGGCTCCGGCGATCCCGCCGTAGAGGCTCAGACCGACCATCCGCGGGCTGTACCAGGGCCGCTGGGGCCCGTAGGCCTCCGGATAGATCGCCACGTTCCACAGCCGGGCCCCGATCAGAAAGGCTGCGGCCATCGCCAGCAGCGACAGGAGGGCGGCCCGGCGGGTGTAGCCGCAGCGGCGCAGAGGGGCCCACACCGTGGCGGCGCAGACCAGCGCCGCCACGGCTGCACACAGGGAATAGCTTCTCAGCTTCAGACTGAGCAGGGTAATCTCCGGCAGCATCTCAGCTTTCCAGAGGCTTGCTGCCGCTGATGCCGATCACGATGCGAATGCCCGCGTATTCGCCGCCGAACTCCTCAATGAGCTGGCCGGAGACCCGGACGCCGCTGTGGGCCTCGTCGGCATAGACGCAGTTGAGGGTCATGCTGACAGTCGCCTGCTCGCCCTCGGAATCCATCGTGAAGGGCTCCAGCAGCAGGACGCCGGTCTTATCGTCGTAATGGATCACACGGTCAGCCAGGAAGTTTCCGTCCTCGTCGCCGGACTCAAAGCGCATGATCGCACCGTCCGGGCCGGACTGCTCCAGGGTGAAGGGGAGCGACCGGGACTGCCCGATGACTTCGTTGGGGTCGATGTTGATATCGCAGCCCTCGCCGTCTTCGCTCTCGCTGTTTTCCTTGGCGGCCTTCATGGCGTCCAGCAGCTCCTGGGGAATGTAAAAATCCTCCACGGTGAGCATTCCGTCCTGGTAGTAGCCCACGATCTCCTCCAGGGTGGGATACTGCTCGCCGATCAGCGGGACTTCCGTTTTGGGGTAGGCAAATTTGACCTTCACCGAGAAGGCAAGCTTGTTTTCCTCCAGATCCTTTTCCGTCTGATACAGGTCAACCCGGTCGGGCATCCCGGCCAGAATGTAGGCGATCACCCGCACCTTGACCGAGGCCTTGCCGTCCTTGTCCAGCTTATCCGTCCAGGAATCCTTGTGGGCCTCGGCATCCTTGGACAGGGGGGCGAAGCGGAAGAAGTAGCCGGCGTAGGCGGGCTTTTCGTCCTCCTTCAGCTCCTCGTAGAGCTCGATGGTGGCAAGCTGGTTGAGCTCGTTCTTGACCTCGTTCATCGCCTTCTGGAGCTTCGCCTGGATCTTGCGGAGGTACTCGTTCTGCATCTCCTTGAGGATCGCACCGGACAGACGCTGATACATCCGCTCCTTGTAGCGGGAGATCAGAGCCTCCTCCTCCGCCTTGGTGAGGACGCCCAGACGGCCGCCGGAGAAGTGCTCGGCAAATTCGCTCTGGATCTCGTACTTGGTGTCCTCCGGAAGGGCGAAGAAGCGGCGGGCGTATTCGTCGATGTTGTTTTCCAGCATGGTGCGGAAGCTGTCCTCGTCGCCCTCGGAGGCCTTGACGCAGTCGGCCACGATCTGCCGCCACTCCTTGGAGGTGCGGGCGTGGTGCTGGCCGAAGTTGGCCTTCTCGTTGTAGTAGAGGTAGCAGTTCTCCATCCGCTCCGCCACGTAGCCTCTGGCGGCCTCGCCGAAGGACTGGATGGACTTGTCCAGCAGGGTCACGCCCACCAGGGCGGTGCCCATCGCCGTGTCGCCCACGACGTTCAGGGCGTACAGGCCCGCGTCCTTGTAGATGTTCATGATCTCGCCGTCGGTCTTGTTGGGCTTCATGATCTCCACGCCCAGGTTGATGGCGCCCAGGGCCAGGCCCACCTGGCTCATCCGCTTCCAGAAGGTCTCGTTGGCCTTGGCGTATTTCTCGGTGAAAAAGAACACGTCCGAGAGCTGTAGGGCGTTGCCCACGTTGCCCACCACGTCGTTGCCCTGGTTGGCGGACTGGAGCAGCACGTCCTCAAAGAAGCTCTGCATGGCCAGCTCCCCCAGCTGGTAGCAGTTCTGGCCGTAGGAGCCGCCGTTTTCCGCGTACTCCGACATGGCCGCAGCGGACTTCTGCAGATCCACCAGCTGGCTCAGACTTTCCAGATCCACGGTGACGCTGCTGATGTAGGCCGAGCGCATACCGGCCTTGCGGACCGTGAAGCTGGCGAACTTGGAGCAGTGGTCGGTGTGGATGACGACGCAGCCGGCCTGGGTGTCCACGTCGTAGAGCACGTCGTCGTCCCATTCGCCGGTCTCCTCGTTGAAGTAGCGGGCGGCCACGCACTGGGCCGCGTCCTCTCCCGGCTCGAGGAAGGAGGCGTCATAGGGGATACGGATGTCGATCCACGCGTCCAGCTCATGCTGCCCGCCCAGATCCACGTCGTAGACGGACTGCTTCCAGTCGCCGTTGTCCGCGGTCTCGGTGCCCAGGTCGCTGATGGTGACCGGGCTCTCGTCCTCCGTGTAGTCAAACAGGAAGGGGGACAGGGTGACCTCCACGCCGGTTTTGCTCTGCACGGTGGGGTTCTCCGCCACCGCGGAGAGAGATTCGATCTTGTCCGGGTCGGTGGGCATCTGGGGCACGGAGGGCTGGGTCACCCCCGGCTCGTTGGAGGGCTTGCTTTCCAGGCTCTCCCCGCCCTTTTTGCCGATCACGCCGGTCAGAAACAGGGTCAGCACAGTTCCTGCCGCCAGCAGCAGAACGATCAGCGTGACGATCAGCCCCGTGTGGCTCTTTTTCGGCTGCCGGGCCGGAGCCTGGGGATAGGAGGATTGGGGTTGCCGGTAGGAAACCTGTGGATTGGGCTGCCGGGGTTGGGCCTGCTGCCGTGCCTGCGGAGCAGGCGGCTGTCGGTACTGCGCCTGGGGCTGTTGGGCAGGCGGCTGCTGGGCCCGGTTCAGCGGTTTGCCGCAGAAATTGCAGAATACCGCCCCCTCCGAGACCTGCTTGCCGCATTTGGGACAGAACATAGCTCATTCCTCCTTTCATGGTAGTTTCATTATATAGGAAAGCAAGGGAAAATGTCAAGATACCCAGGCACTCCGGAGGGCGTGACGAAAAAATTTTGGCATTAGTCGCAAAGTGAGACTTGTTAATCAAAAAAACAATTACGCCGACGGAGGCATCAGTGAATAGGCATACTCCGTGACTCTTCGAGTTCAGGCATCAGGCACCGCCTGCAACTGCGTCTGTTCCTGTGGGTATTTGCCCCGTTCGGAAACTGTTCAGCGGTCACTGCGATCATACTGAGCGATTACACTATTTGGATTACCTCTGATATGAAAGCACCATCGAACGGGGTGTGGGGCTTCGATGGCGCTGTCCTCTATAAGCGGTGCCTGATGCCTGATGCCTGGTGCCTATTGCCCGGTACGAACAGCGCATCGTGTGATTGTGTTTTCCGGGTCCCCAAATTGCAACTAACATAAAAAATGAAAAATACTACTTGACATATCATACTGTGTGACGTATAGTATAACGCGTAAGGGGGTATCGAACATGGACGTTCAACTGAAACGCGGTCTGCTCGACGTTTGCGTGCTTGCCGCCATCGAGCAGGAGGACTCCTACGGCTACCAGATCATCAAGGATATGCAGCCCTATGTGGAACTCTCAGAGTCCACGCTGTATCCGATCCTGCGGCGATTGGAGTCGGCTGACTGCCTGAGCGTACGCTCGGCGGAGCACAACGGCAGACTCCGAAAGTATTACCACATCACGCCCCAAGGGCGACAGCGACTGTCGCAGTTCCTCACAGATTGGAAGGAGCTGCAGGCGATCCACGATTATATTGTGAACAGGGGGATTTCGGAATGAATCAAGAGATTTTTTTGCAGACGCTGCGCCTGCGGCTCCAGGCCCTGCCTGAGGCGGAGCGGGAGCGCTGCGTGGAGGACTACCGCGGCATGATCCTCGACCGCATGGAGGACGGCGCCTCGGAGGAGGAGGCCATCGCGGAGCTGGGAAGCCCGGAGGAGATCGCCCGGCAGATCCTGGACGAGGTCCCGCTGACCACCCTGGTGAAGGAGCGGGTCCGGCCCAAGCGCAGCCTGCGGGGCTGGGAGCTCGCCCTGCTGATCCTGGGCGCGCCGGTGTGGCTGCCGCTGATGATCGCGGCCTGCGCGGTGGGCTTCAGCCTTATCGTTACGGTGTTCGCGGTGCTGTTCGCCGTGCTGGTCACCGGCGTTGCCGTGGCCATCAGCAGCGTTGCCGTGGTGCTTTACGGAGAGGGCGACCCGCTGATGATCGCGGGGATCGTCATGACCCTGATCGGCCTGGGCACCCTGCTGGGGATTGCCGGATGGGGCCTTGGCGTTCGCTGTGCGAAGGGCATTTCCGCGCTGGTCCGGAAATGCTTTCTGAAAAGATCGGAACAGAACAGAATGGGGGAGATCGTATGAGCAAGGCATTGAGAATTACGGTATTTGCAGCCTCTGTGCTGCTGGTGGTGGGCATCGGCCTTTGGGTCGTGGGGGCGTCCAGAAGCGGCAGCTTCCTGCCCACGGCAAAGGCCTTTGAGAAGGCGGAGCAGAAGGAACAGGTCGTCGAGGAGGCCTTTGACCGGATCGTGATCGACGAGATCTCCGCGGACGTGGAGCTCCGGGCCGCCGAGGACGGGGTATGCAGGATCGTCTATTCCCAGACGGAGCGGGAGCCCCTGGAGATCTATGTGAAGAACGGCACCCTCACCCTGGAGCGCAGGACCAAGAAAAACCTGGGGCTGATCTCCATCGGCTCCGTGGGCGGAGACCTGGGGACCACCACGATTTACCTGCCCGAGGCGGTCTATCAGACCGTCAACGTGCAGACGGTCAGCGGCGAGCTCAGCCTGAAGCCCGGCCTTTCGGCGGAAAAGCTGGAGCTGGAAACGGTCAGCGGTAATATCAGCGTTTCCGAAATGAGCCCCGATCTGCTCACCCTGTCCAGCGTCTCCGGTGACCAGCACCTGGTTCGGGTGACTGCGGGCGAGATCCGCTGCGAAGCCACCAGCGGCGAGATCGTTCTGGAGGCCTGCGACGCAGGGCAGCTGGATCTGGAGACCATCAGCGGCGACGTGACGGCGACGCTGCTGACGGAGAAGGCCGTCAGCACCTCCACCACCTCCGGCGAGGTGACCGTCCCCAACAACCGCGCCGCCGCAGATCCCTGCCGGGTGGAGACCGTCAGCGGCGATATCCGCGTGGAGACGCCGTAACAATGAAAAAAGCATCGGAGCCGCCCATGGGGCAGGCTCCGATGTTTTTTGCGAAAAAACCGCCTCCGGCAGGCTTGCCGAAGGCGGTTGGCAGTTTGGATCAGTCTTCCACGTAGGGGAGCAGAGCGATCTGACGGGCGCGCTTGATGGCCACGGTGAGCTGACGCTGATGTGCAGCGCAGGTGCCGGTGGTACGGCGGGGCAGGATCTTGCCGCGCTCGGAAGTGAAGCGCTTCAGCTTCGCGGTGTCCTTATAGTCAATGCTGGTGACCTTATCCACGCAGAACAGGCAAACCTTCTTGCGCTTGT
Organism: Oscillospiraceae bacterium; assembly: GCA_016292255.1. Lineage (GTDB taxonomy): Bacteria > Bacillota > Clostridia > Oscillospirales > Oscillospiraceae > JAFRPC01. The sequence goes on along the minus strand of JAEEZZ010000145.1, from coordinate 21,231 downwards.
GGGGTCTGACTCTGGTTTCATTCGCCATGAGAGGATCCTCCTTCTTTCAGTATTTCAGTCTTGCGGAAAAATTCAAATCAGAACGGCAGTTCACTGTCTTCGTCCTCCAGCATCGCAAAATCAGACGCTGCGGGGGCGGCCGGAGCCGCGGGGGCGTTGTAGCTGTCGTTGTAGGGTCGGCCATTGTTGTAACCATAGCCGTTGTTGCTGCCGCCGGCGAAATTGCCGTTGCCGCCGGCATAATTGCTGTTGTTGCCGCCGGCATAGCTGCTGCCGTTGTAGGAGCCGGTGCCGTCGCCGTCGCGCTTGGAATCGCCGAAGTAGACGTTGTCTGCTACGACCTCAGCGGCGCGGCGCTTGTTGCCGGTGTTGTCCGTCCAGCTGCGGATCTGAAGCCGCCCGGAGACGACTGCCATGCGGCCCTTGGAGAAGAACTTGTTGACGAACTCCGCGGTCTGCCGCCAGGCGACGATGTCGATGAAGTCCACGCCACGCTCGCCGGTCTCTTTGTTGGGGACGTCGTGGTCCACCGCCAGAGAGAAGGACACAACGGGAACGCCGGACTGGGTGCGCCGGAGCTCCGGGTCACGGGTCAGACGACCCATGAGAACGATGTGATTGAGCATCCGATATCTTACTCCTCTACAACAGTGATCAGAGAACGCATGATGCCTTCGGTGATCTTGAACACGCGGTCGAGCTCAGCGGGAAGCTCGGGCTTGCTCTCGATGTTCATGAGAACGTAGTAGCCCTCGGGCTTGTCGTTGATGAGGTAGGCCAGCCGACGCTTGCCCCACTCCTCAATGTTGGTCAGGGTACCCTCTGCCTCAACCAATGCCTTGAATTTCTCCACGAGCGCTGCAATACCTTCTTCGCCCAGATCGGGATCGATGATGTAAAGAACCTCGTACTTCGCGGAAATCTTTGCCATTTGTTTGCACCTCCTTTTGGTCTTTCGGCCGCTGAATCCCTCAGCGGCAAGGGGATTTTGCCTGCAGCTCGCAGGCTGATATATACTACACGAAAACCCGACGATTGTCAAGTGTTTTCTGCGTTGATCGGGAGATTTTCTGCGGTTATCTGGAGATATGATCGAAGTGCCGGTCCAGCTGCTGGCTCAGCTCCAGCGCCGCGTTGTAGCCCAGGCGCTTTTGGCGGTTGTTCATGGCGGCCACCTCCAGGATCACAGCCAGATTCCGCCCGGGGCTGACGGGGATGGTCACACAGGGGAGCTTCACCCCCAGCAGATCCACGGTCTGATCCTCCAGACCCATGCGGTCGTAGTGCTTGCCGGCCTCCCAGGGCACGATGTTCACCACCAGGTTGACCACCGCTTCTTCCTTGACAGCGCCCATGCCGAAGAGGTTCGCCACGTTGATGACGCCGATGCCCCGCAGCTCGATGTAGTTGCGGATCAGGCTGGGGGCGCTGCCGGTGAGCTGGGAGGAGGAGGTCATTTTCAGCACCACGGCGTCGTCGGCGATCAGCCGGTGGCCGCGCTTGAGCAGCTCCACGGCGGTCTCGGATTTGCCGATGCCGCTTTCGCCGGTGATGAAGATGCCCTCGCCGTAGACCTCCATCAGCACGCCGTGGCGGGTGATGCGGGGGGCCAGGGCGCTTTTCAGATAGGAGATCAGATTGGAAATCACGTAGGAGGTGGTCTCCTGGGCCAGCAGGATGGTGATGTTGTGCTTTTTTGCCATGTCGATGCACTCGGGATGGGGCTGCTGCCCCCGGGAGATCACCAGCGCGGGGATCCGGTAGGCAAAGAGCCGGTCAAAGATCTCCAGGCGCTTTTCCGGCGTCTGATCCTCCAGAAAGGTCATCTCCACGTAGCCGAGCACCTCCACGCGCAGACGCTCAAAGTGTTCAAAAAAGCCGGTCAGGGGCAGACCGGGGCGGGAGACCTCGTCCACCTCCACGCAGATCGTGTCGTAGTCCGTGGACTGGTAGGCGATGGAGAGCTTGAATTCCTCCACCAGCTGTCTGAGCGGAACGCTTCGATTGTTCATGGCCGTCCTCCGTGAAAAATAATGTGGTGCGCACCGCGCGCCGTACCTATTATTATACCAAATTCGGAGGCTCAAGACAAGACTTAGAAAAAATTTTGAAAAAAATGTAATTTCCTCTTGCTTTTTTCGCTTTCATCTGCTATCATATAGCCCGATGCGTTAAGCGCAACCCGTTTGCGTAATATCACCGATGGATTGGAGGTGCAGCTGATGGCTAAGTGCGATATTTGCGGCAAGGGCGTGACTTTCGGTATCAAGGTCTCCCACTCCCACAGACGTGCCAACAGAATGTGGAAGCCCAATGTCAAGCGCGTCAAGGCGATCGTCGACGGTACTCCCCGCCATGTATACGTTTGTACGAGATGTCTCCGCTCCAACAAGGTTGAGCGGGCTATCTGATAACGATGCAGAAATCAGCAGTGTGCGAGAGCACACTGCTTTTTTCGTGCCAAAAGGTTTTTCGTGCCAAAAGGAAAAGGGACGGGGTTCCTGTCCCAGACTGTCAAAGAGCTTCCCGCATTCATTTTTCCCGGATGCAGGTAGAATTGAGAATTGAAAGTTGAAAGTTGAAAATGAAGGGGTTTTTTAAATTGCCATTTAAAAAAAGGAAATCTAAGCTGCGAAACAGGCTCTTTCCGCTTTTTTGACCTGAGATACACAACAAAAGGGATAATTGAGCTGGAATTCTCCACTTTTCTTCTCATCGGTCAAATGGCAATTTGAACGATACCACAACTTTCAATTCTCAATTTTCAACTTTCAACTTTTTTGACACGCTGGGACGGGCTTACCGTCCCTTTCCGTCCCCAGGCTCGTCCGGGAGCTGATTTTTTACGATCTTCACCGTGGTCAGCGCGACGCTGAGATTGAGCAGCCCCTCGCAGAGCAGGCTCAGCCCGAACAGCACCGTCAGCGCGGCGGCGCTCTCGAAGGGCCGGAAGATCAGCAGCGCGCCGAGCACAGCGGCCAGCGCGCCCTCTGCTGCCAGCAGCCACCAGCTGCGGATGCCAAAGCGCCTGGATTCCTGGGCGATCTGGAGCTTCAGGATCCCGTCCAGCACGATCAGGCAGCCGAACACAACGCAGAAGAACACGGTGCCGGTCTCGGGCCGGATCAGAAGCATCCCGCCCAGCAGGAGCAGCAGGATCCCGCCGTGCAGATCCTGCTCAAAGGCCAGACGGTAGAGGTCCTTGGAAAAATAGCCCAGAAGCTTCACCGCGCCGAACACCGCGGTCAGAATGCCCAGCAGCGTCACGAAGGCCTCGGCGGCGATCTGTGGGGAAAAGAGCATCCGGCCGCCCAGGGCGATCAGCGCGGCCGCGCTGAGCAGATAGCCCACCTTCGCGGCCCACATGGGCGTTGTGGAACGAGTATGCATGAGTTGTGCCCCCTTTTCGTTCTTCGATGCAAGTATAGCGCCCGTGGGGGCCGGAGGGAATAGGCATCTGGGCCGAAATATCTGATTTTTGAGCAAACGGGAGAGAATGTCTAAACAGCCCCCACTTCCTTTGGGGGAAAGACGCATTTCCATTTGCTTCGCAGGACATTTTCTGCTATAATATATATAATGAAAGGATTCTGACCCAAGGAGGCTCGATCCATGGCAAAGCTGTTTGATTCGGTGCGCTATCTCAAGGGCGTGGGAGAGGCGCGGGCAAAAACCTTCGCGGGGCTGGGCATCACCACCCTCTACGATCTGATCTCCTACTTCCCCCGGGCCTACGAGGATCGGAGCCGGATCCTGCCCATCTCGGAGCTGCAGGTGGATGAGCCCGCCTGCTTCCGGGCCTTTGTGACCTGCCACCCCAGGACGGCCCACATCCGCAAGGGGCTGGATCTCACCAAGCTCACCGTAGCCGACGAGACCGCCAAGCTGAACCTCACCTTCTTCAACCAGAGCTACGTGGCGGACAACCTGGAATACAGCCGGGAGTATTACTTCTACGGCACCCTCAACGGGGACTACATGGGCTACCAGGTCACCAACCCCATCTTTGAGCCCGTGGAAAAGCCCGGGGTCCTGACCCGGCGGATCATGCCCATCTATCCGCTGACGGCGGGCCTCCACAACAACATGATCTCCCGCTCCGTGCAGCAGGCCCTGGACGCCTGCCTGGAGGAGCTGCCGGAGCTGCTGCCCGCAGAGCTGCGGGAACAATACGGCCTCTGCGACGCAGTCACCGCCTACCGGAATATCCACGCCCCGGCCTCCTTCGAGGCCCTGGCCCAGGCCCGGCACCGGCTGATCTTTGAGGAGTTCTTCATCTTCTCCGTGGGGCTGTCCCTGCTGCGCTCCAGCCGGGGCCGGAAGCAGCGCCCGGCCTTCACCGTCCCCGCGCTGTGGGAATTCGAGGCCGCGCTGCCCTTCACCCTCACCGGCGCCCAGCGGCGGGCCATCGACGACATCGCGGCCGACCTTTCCGGCGGCAGCGTTATGAACCGTATGGTGCAGGGCGACGTGGGCAGCGGCAAGACCGTGGTGGCCGCGGCTGCGGCCTGGATCACCGCCCGGAACGGGCAGCAGACCGCGCTGATGGCCCCCACGGAGATCCTGGCCGAACAGCACGCCAAGAGCCTGGAGGCTCTGCTGGGCAAGCTGGGCCTGCGGGTGATCCTGCTGACGGGCTCCATGCCCCCCGCCCGGAAGAAGGCTGTCCGCAGCGCCATCGCGGGCCATGAGGTGGATCTCATCATCGGCACCCACGCCCTGATCTCCGAGGCCACGGATTTTGCCAGCCTGGGCCTGGTGATCGCAGACGAGCAGCACCGCTTCGGCGTGGCCCAGCGGGCCGCCCTGGCGGAGAAGGGGGACGATCCCCACCTGCTGGTCATGTCCGCCACCCCGATCCCCAGAACGCTGGCGCTGATCCTGTACGGGGATCTGGATCTCTCCGTGATCGACGAGCTCCCCCCCGGCCGCCAGAGCATCGATACCTTCCTGGTGGGGGAGGACAAGCGGGCCCGGATCAACGCCTTTATCCGCAAGCAGGTGGCGGAGGGCCACCAGGTCTACATCGTCTGCCCCGCCATTGAGGAAGGGGAGGACGAGAGCCTCCGCTCCGCCGAGGCCTGGGCGGAGACCCTGCAAATGGCCGTGTTCCCGGATCTCCGGGTGGCCCTGCTCCACGGGAAAATGAAGGCCGCCCAGAAGGAGGAGACCATGGCGGCCTTCGCCCGGGGTGAATATGACATTCTGGTGGCCACCACCGTCATTGAGGTGGGGGTGGACGTGCCCAACGCCACGCTGATGGTGATCGAAAACGCGGATCGCTTCGGGCTGAGCCAACTCCACCAGCTTCGGGGCCGTGTAGGCCGGGGCAGAGACAAATCCTACTGCATCCTCTTCACCTCCAACCGGAACGCCGAGACCATCCAGCGGCTCAAGGCTCTGTGTAAGACTAACGACGGCTTCGAGATCTCCCGGGAGGATCTGGCCCTGCGGGGCCCCGGCGACTTCTTCGGCACCCGCCAGCACGGCCTGCCTGCGTTCAAGGTGGGCAGCCTGGAATTGGATCTGCAGACCCTCCAGGACGCCCAGACCGCCGCGGCGGAATTCGTCAGCTCGGAGGAGCTCCCGGCCAGACCCGAGTACCAGCCTCTGATGGAGCGCATCCGCGCCCTCTTTGCCTCCGCCAACGAGAGCTGAGCGCCCGCTGCTTTCCTTGCTGCCGGTTTGCTGTCTGCCCGCCGGCTGATCGCCCGCTGTTTTGCGTTTTTTCAAATTCTTCCCATTTTTCAAAAATAATGCTTGCATTTTCCGAAAAGCTGTGCTATTATGATTGAGCGCTTGAAAGCGTGGTATGCGCCGGTAGCTCAGTTGGATAGAGTGACTGGCTACGAACCAGTAGGTCGGGGGTTCGAGTCCCTTCCGGCGTACCAGAAAGATCCTGTTGCACTTGCAGCGGGATCTTTCTTTTTATTGCCTGGGGCGAGTGACATTCCCGCGCAGGGAGATTCGGCATTCCCTTCGGGAAAGCTTCTGCACATTTTCGGGTGCTTTCTTGCTCCGAATGGTAGAAAAATTCACAATTACCGGGTATAATCATTGCAGGAGATTATATTATTCGGTGGAGAACAATGAATTACAGGGTTATTGACAAGGAAACATATTACAGAAAAGGCGTTTACCGCCATTTCACAGAGGACTGCAAGTGCTCGACGTCTATGACCGCCAGGATAGATGTTACCGAGCTTGTGGCGTTCTCCAAAAAGACGGATACGAAGTTTTATCTGAATTTTTTGTACCTTCTTTCCAAGACGCTGAACTCGCGGGACGATTATAAAATGGATTATCTCTATCGCTCGGATGAGCTGATCTGCTATGACGTGATCCATCCCTGTCATTACGTGTTCCATGAGGACACGGAGACCTGCACCACCGTTCACTCCCTGTATTGCGAGGATTACAGCACCTTCTATCAGAACGCCCTTGCGGATCTGGAAGCGGCCAAGAAAACCCGTGATTACACCTTCGACGGTAAGAAGTATCCGAATTGGTTTGATGCGTCCTATATTTCCTGGCTTTCCTATGATGCGCTTCACATTGAGCTGCCGGATGGGTATTTGTATTTCCCTCCCATTGTCAACTGGGGCAGATATCGGGAAGAGAACGGCAGATGGATGATGCCGCTTACCGTCCGCATGAATCACGCGATCGCCGACGGTTATCTGGTCGCAAATGTTTTCCGCCTTCTGGAGCGGGAGATCCAAGCTTTTGTCAGACAGCCGTCAACATCGACCCCATGATCCCTGCCGCTGCCGGGTTCCGGGGCTGGACGAACGACATCGAAAAGCTGGAAATGCGATAACGCGATTATTTGTTCATAATTTATTCAAAAACGAAGCATTTTGGAACCGACTTTATGCATGAGAAGATCAAATTTTTTGTCATTTTTTGTCATATTTAACAAAAGTTTAATATAAAACAGTTATTTTTAATATTAATGATTGATTTTCTCTACCCCCTGTTGTATAATTGTCACAGTGATTAAAGCACGCAGAAAGGTGGCGCGAAACATGGGTCTTTTTAGTAAAACAGAACTCAGCGAAGAAGTGGACGAAAAGAAGGTCAATACCTTCATCGACTGGTTCCTGAGTCATAGTGATATGATTACCTCGAGTATGATCAACCGAATGCAGGACAGAAAGACAATGAAGTCTGTCATGGAGGAAGTGCATGATCAGTTGGAGATCGTGTATCGCGACGGCTACAGAGGAAAGATCGAATTCGACTACTGTGACATTATGGGACGCTGGGAGCTGACCCTCTACCACTACAATAAGCCGTTCCTGATGAAGGCGACGGAAATGATCGCCGAAGGTATCAACAGCATGAAGCTTTCCAAGTGGACGGTGCACACCAGAAAATAATCGCGGCATTTTTCAATCCATACAGAGGGGTAGTAGTGCCTTGGCCCAGGGCGGCAAAACGTCGGCCGGAAGCCTGAGCCGGGCGAGACCTCAATCATAGAAAAAGCGCAGGCAGTCCTGAGATCAGGGCTGCCTGCTTTTTCGCTTTTTTCCGAGGATCAGTTGTTGATCTCCTCGGTGCGGTAGATGAACTTCACCGTACCGGTCATATCCTGGGAGAGACCGGTGAAGCTCTGGTAGGCGTTGGACACGGAGCTGATCGCACGCAGCCGGTCAAGCAGCGCGGGAAGCTTGCCTTCCACGGCCGTCAGAAGCTTGGAGATGCCTTTGTCGTAGAAGGTCTGCAGTCCGTCGGAGAGGGCCATCGCGCCGTCGCGGAGCTGGGTCACGCCGTCCTTCAGGGCAGGCATCGCGGCCTGCAGCTTGGCAATGCCGTCATAGAGCGAGGCTTGACCGTTGGCAAGAGTGTCCGCGCCGGAGCGCAGCGCAGCCGCGCCGGAGGCCAGCTTGCCGCTTCCGTCCGCCAGGCTCAGCGCACCGGCGGCCAGGCGGTCGGCACCGCCGGCCAGCTCCTTGGCGCCGGCGTCGAAGGCGAGGGCTCCCTCTGCCAGGGCGGAGGCACCGGAGGACAGCTCATACGCGCCGGATTTCAGGGCTTCCGTTCCGGCGGCCAGCTTCTTGGCCCCTGCAGCCGCAGTGCTGACGCCGTTGGTATAGGCGACCAGCCCCAGGTAGAAGGCGTTGTAGCTGTCCAGGGAGGTTTTCAGAGCGATGATCCTCTGGGCGCCCTCGGAGGCGGCAGCCAGCTGGGCCTGCACCTCGGGGCCGGCCATCGTATCGGCAATGGCCTTTTGGATCTGCGCCTCCACGTTCTGGGCGATCACAGCCTGGATCTCCTGGGAGTTCATCTGCTGCTCCACCAGGGCGGCCACGGTCTGCTGCACCTGCTCGCTCTGCATCTGCTGATCGACTGCCGCGGCGATGGCCCCCTGGGCCTCCGCGCCGCTCATCACCAGCTCGAGCTGCTGCTCAATGGTCTCCAGGACGGCATCGCTGTGCATCTGGGCGTCGGTCTGGGTCTCAATGGTCTGCTGCACGCTCTCGCTGGCCATCTGCGCTTCGATCTGGGCCTGGATGGCGGCCTGGACCTCCTCGCTGATCTGACCCGCGGCAACGGCGGCGTTGTAGCTGTCCATATCCAGGCCGGTGGCGGCCAGGACCACCTGGGCAGTCACGTTTTCCCGCACGGCGGCCTCTACCTGCGCCCGAACCTGGGCCCGGACAGCGGCCACCACCTGGGGACGGAGCTGCTCCCGCACCGCTGCGGTGACCTGGGCTTCCACGTTTTCCCGCACCGCTGCGGTGACCTGGCCCTCCACCTGCTCCCGCACGGCTGCGGTGACCAGGGCGGTGATCTCATCCCGCTTTGCTTCCACTGCTGCGGTGACGGCTTCCAGGGCTCTCTGGTACACCGCGTCCTCGTCCAGGGAGGCGATGAGGGCGTTCAGCACCTCTGCGTAGTTGGACACCGTCAGGGTGGGGCAGTCCAGCCCTGCGGCGGTGATCTGGGTTTGGGCTGTTGCAAGCAGGGTGTTGAACACCTGCAGCGCGCCGCCGCTCAGCGCGGCGCTGTTGGCATCCAGCTCGGCAAGGCCGTTGGCCAGCGCCTGGGCGCCGTCGGCCAGTTCATTCGCGCCGGCGCTCAGAGCGGAGGCACCGGAGGACACGGCGGCAGTCCCTTCATTCAGAGAGGCAGCGCCGGCGGCCAATTTGTCCGCGCCGCCGGCCAGGGTCTGGGCGCCGTCGGCCAGGGTTCCGGCCCCGGTGTTCAGATCCTGCGCGCCGGCAGCCAGCGTCCCTGCGCCGCCCGCCAGCTCAAGGCTGCCGTTTTTTAGCTTCAGAGCGCCTTCCGCCAGGGCGTCAACGCCGGCAGACAGCTCGTTGGATTTTTCCAGAAGGGTGCAAAGGCCGTTGCAGAGGGCGGAGGAGCCGTCCAGAAGCTGATTCATGCCCTCCGCCAGCTGATCCATAGAGCCCTCCAGCCCCTCGGCGTCCACCCGCTGGGTCAGCTTGTCGGGATCCATGGCGTTGAAGGGCTCGTTGGTCACCAGGGTGAGGCCCATGCCAAGGGTGAAGTCCGTGACCTCTGCGGTGATCTCCACCGCGCTGGGCAGCTCCAGCTTTTCCTCCGCCAGAGCCAGATCCTCCTGCAGGCCCGGGAAGGCCAGACCCACCGCAAAGGTGCGGCTGCCGTCGTTGATCAGCTTGCCGTTGGAAACGGTGACGTCGGAGAAGTGCTCGCTATCCAGCATCAGGCCGGTCAGCACGGCAAAGGGGACGCAGAGGGTCTCCTGCTTGCCGTCGATGGAAACGGTTTTCTTCTCGTTGTTGCTGAACTCATACCGGATGGTGACGTGGCCGCTTTTCCCGGCGATGTCCGCGGCGGAGAGCTCCGCCCCGTCCAGGAAGTAGCGCACCTTCATGGTGACGGGGGGCGTCTTCCGGGAAACGCCCCGATAGGAGATCGCGTTGCCGGCGGCGTTCCAGGTCAGGCTGCTGCCGTCCTGGGTGAAGGTCTCGCTGCCGTCCACGTTTTCGATGTCGGTGAGGTCGGAGACGTCGTGAATGGTCGCACGTCCCTCCGGGTTGCCCAGCCGATCGCTCACAATGACGCTCTGCACCGCGCCGGCGGCGTCGGTCAGAACGTAGACCGTTTCATCCTTTCCCTCCGTGCCGGATACGACCCGGGTGGCGGGGGTCTCATAGTTCACAGTTGTCTGCGCCGCGGCTTCCGCCGGATCGGCGCTGCTTTGCTGCAGGCCGGCCGCCGCGCATCCGCTCAGCATGGTCAGGCACAGCAGGCCGCAGGTCAGTTTTTTCCATTGCCCTTTCATTTTGAAAAACCTCCTTACGATTCAACGGTTTTCGATATGACGCATACCCACCGTGGTGCTGCAGATGAGCTTGTCGCAGAGCAGAAGCAGCGCGGGCAGCGCAAAGATTACCATAAAGATACTGATGATGGCGCCGCGGGCCAGCAGCATACACATGGAGCCCACGATGTCGATGTCCGAATACAGGGCCACGCCGAAGGTGGCGGCAAAGAGGCCCATGCCGGAAACAATAATGGACGGGATGGACGTAGCCAAGGCGGTCTTTACCGCAGTGCGCCTGTCAGCGCCGCCGATGCGCTCCTGCTTGTAGCGGGTGGTCATCAGAATGGCGTAGTCCACCGTGGCGCCCAGCTGGATCGTGCTGATGCAGATCGGGGCGATGAAGGGCAGGCTCTGGCCCAGGTAGTGGGGCAGGCCCAGATTGACGAAGATGGCGGCCTCGATGACCGTGATCAGAATGACCGGCAGCGTCAGGCTCTTTTCCACCACGGCGATGATGAGGAAGATCGCCAGAATGGAGATCAGATTGACCACCTGGAAGTCGTGATCCGTGGTCTCGATCATGTCCTTCATGCAGGGGGCCTCGCCGATCAGCATCCCGTTGGGATCGTATTTCTTGAGGATCCCGTTCAGCGCGTCGATCTGCGCGTTCACGTTGTCGCTGGCCACACGGTAGGAGGAATTGATCAGAATCAGCTGCCAATTCTCGCTCTTGAGCACGGAGCTGACCTTCTCCGGCAGCAGCTCCTCGGGGATGGCGGAGCCCAGCACGGATTCCAGCCCCAGCACGTATTTCACGCCGTCGACCTGCTCCATTTCCTTTGTCATGGCGCGCACGTCCTTGGCCGGCAGCTTTGCGTCCGCCAGCACCATGTGGGTGGAGGCCACGTCGAAGTTGTCCCGCAGCTTGTTGTTGGCGGTGACGAACTCCATGTCCTGGGGCAGGCACTCGCCCATGTCGTAGTAGACCTCGGAGTTGGTCTTTTCATAACCGATCCAGGCGGGGGGGATCAGAATTGCGAACAGGATCAGAAAAACCGGGAAGATTTTGACGATCCAGCCCGCAGGCTTTTCCATGTTGGGGATCAAGGCCCGGTGCTTGGTCTTTTGCAGGGGCTTGTCGAGCACCAGGATCATGGCCGGCAGCACGGTCACGCTGCCCAGCACGCCCAGGATCACGCCCTTGGCCATCACAATGCCCAGGTCACGGCCCATGGTAAAGGACATGAAGCACAGGGCGATAAAGCCGGCCACTGTTGTAATGGAGCTGCCCAGCACACTGGTGAAGGTGGCATGGATGGCGTTGGCCATTGCCTCGCCCCGGTCGGATTCCCGTTGCAGCTGCTCGTTGTAGCTGTGCCAGAGGAAGATGGAGTAGTCCATGGTCACGGCCAGCTGCAGCACCGCGGACAGGGCCTTGGTAATGTAGGAGATCTCACCCAGGAAGTAGTTGGAGCCCAGGTTCAGCAGGATCATCACGCCGATGGACGCCAGGAACACGAAGGGCACCAGCCAGCTGTCCAGCAGCAGGAGCATGGCCGCCAGAGCCATGAGCACGGCGATGGCAACGTAGATGGGCTCCTCCTTTTCGCACAGATCCTTCAGGTCGGTGACCAGCGCCGACATACCGGAAACGAAGCACTGCTTCCCGGCGATGGAGCGGATCTCGCGGATGGCGTCCATGGTCACGTCGGCGGATGTGGAGCTGTCAAAGAAGATGGCCAGCATGGTGGCGTTGTCCGCGTTGAAGGCCTTGTAGACCTTTTCCGGCAGCAGCTCCATGGGAATGGAGAGATCCGCCACGGAGTCGTACCACAAAACCGTTTCAACGTGGTCTACGGTCTGGAGCTTTTCCCGCAGGGCGGACACGTCTTTTTCCGGCATATCCTCCACGATCAGGAAGGAGAAGGCTCCCTTGCCGAAGTCCTGCATCAGCAGATCCTGCCCCACCACGGTTTCCATATCCTTGGGCAGGTAGGTCAGCATATCATAGTTGACGCGGGTGTTGGCGTAGCCGAACACTGCCGGGATCATCAGCAGCACGGCCAGGATCAGGATCGGGATGCGGCATTTGACCACGCCTCGGGCCAGCCGCATGGAAATTTGTTGTTTCATAATCACGCCTCCTGTTGTCACCAATATACGCCCGCCCGGGAGAATTCGAAATATGCAAAGCGCCGCCCGTGTCTGAAATTCAGACACGGGCGGCGCTTTGCCCAAAGCCCTTTTTATTCCGCAACGCTCCGCCTTGCCATCTCCTCGATCATGCCCCGCTGGAGGGTGCAGATGCGGGTGACCTGGGCGTGGACGTCGGGCTCCATGCGGTGATCCAGCCAGTCCAGCACCACGCCGAAGCATTCGCAGACGTAGAAGCGGCCGATCAGATCCCGATCCTGGGCGGCGATTTTCAGATCCCGGAAGGCGGTGTGGCCGTAGTTGCTCACCACGTACTCGCAGACCTGCCAGAGGTAGCGTTCGAAAATATCCCGGTTCACGGAATTGTAGATGTGCAGGATGGCGCGCCGGTTCTTCGCGGCAAAATCCACCGCGGCCTGCAGCGCAATGTCGATGGACTCAATGCTCGGATACTCCCGCATGATCCGGTCGGCCTCCTCGCGGACCGTCTCCTCGATCACCGCAGGCAGATCCTGATAGTGATAGTAGAAAGAGTTTCGGTTGATGCCGCACTGCTCCACGATCATCTTCACCGTGATCTGGTTCAGGGGCTTTTCATTCAGCAGCTCCAGAAAGGTCTGCTTGATCGCGTCCTTCGTTCTGTTTACCATGGGGCACCTCCATCCGTCGCTTCCATACCGCATCATATTATACCACAGGCTTCGCAAAAATGCCACACAAAAATCGGAAAGCTTCGGCCTGCCGGCTCGGCGCTCGCATATTGCCCGCCCCGGGGGCATAGGCTTGCCCAGGGGGTGAGGCTATGGCCATGAGCTGGATCTGGGTGGGGATGCTGGGGCTCTCCCTGCTCTGCGGGTCGCTGAACGGGGCCGGGGATCTGGGCCGGGCGGCCATGGAGGGAGCAGGGAAGGCGGTGAGCCTCTGCGTCTCCCTGACGGGGAGCCTTTGCCTGTGGAGCGGCTTCGCGGCGGTGCTGGAGCGCGCCGGGCTGCAGGCCGCCCTGGCCCGGCTCCTGTCGCCGGTGTTGGGGCGGCTCTATCCCAGCGCCCGCCGGGATCCTTTGACCATGGGAGCCCTCAGCGGCAACGTCACCGCCAATCTGCTGGGCTTGGGCAGCGCGGCCACGCCCCTTGGGATCGAAGCCGTCCGCCGGATGCAGCGCCTTGCGGGCAGCGACACGGCAACGGACGAGATGTGCCGCCTGGTGGTGATGAATACCGCGTCCATCCAGCTGCTGCCCAGCACCGTGGCGGCCCTGCGGGCCAGCCTGGGGTCAGCCTCACCCTTCGATATCCTCCCGGCGGTGTGGGTGACCTCGGTCTTGTCCGTTTCCGCAGGATTGTTAGCCGCATGGGGGCTGCAGGATTGTTGTGAGAAAAACGAAAAACGTAGAACGCAAAACGAAAAATTGAGGTGTCCCTGCGGGACGAAATAAAATGATTTTTCAATTCGAAGAATTGAAAAATACCTTAGTTTTTCGTTTTCTGTTTTTCGTTTTGCGTTTCGATGCGGAAAGGAAGCGGCGATATGACAGCATATCTGATCCCGGCCCTGCTGCTTGCGGTTTCCGGTCTGGCCCTGGGCCGGGGGGCGAATGTGTACGACGCCCTGCTGGAGGGCGGGAGGCGGGGGCTGGAGCTGGTCAAGACCATCCTGCCCGCCCTGGTGATGCTGCTGACGGCGGTGGAGCTGCTGCGCGCCAGCGGGGCCATGGAGGCGCTGACCTGTTTTTTGCGGCCTGCGGCGGCCTGGCTGGGCCTGCCGCCGGAGACCCTGCCCCTGGTGCTGATCCGCCCCCTGTCGGGCAGCGCCGCCCTGGCGTTGGGAGCGGAGCTGATGGCAGCCCACGGGCCGGACTCCCTCATCGGCCGCACCGCCGCGATCATGCTGGGCAGCACCGAGACGACCTTCTATACCATCTCGGTGTACTTTGCTGCCGCAGGGGTCAAGAAGACCCGCTACGCCATCCCTGCCGCCCTGATCGCGGATCTGACCGGCTTCGCCGCCGCGGCCCTGACGGCAAGGCTGCTGTGACAAGCCTTCCCCTTGAGGGGAAGGTGCCCCAGTGCGCACACTGGGGCGGATGAGGTGGAGCCGGTTGCCCTGAGTGCTTCGTCGATGGCGTCCGTTCATCGAGACACCCCCTCATCCGTCATCCGGCTTCCGTGAGACGCCGGATGCCACCTTCCCCCCAGGGGGAAGGCAATGCAAGGCTGCTATAGAGAAGGCAATGCAAGGCTGCTATAAAATCCTTTACTTTTCCCCGGCTTTCTGCTATAATATATTGTAAATTTCGAAAACCGGGTGATATAAATGGACAAACTACTCACGATTATTTCCGAACACGTAAGCTCCGCGTTTTTGGCGGCCGGGTATGAATCCTCCTACGGGCGGGTGACGGTCTCCAACCGCCCCGACCTGTGCGAATACCAGTGCAACGGCGCCATGCCCGCGGCCAAGGCCTATCACAAGGCCCCCATCCAGATCGCGAACGACGTGGCCGTACAGCTGAGAGACGACGCGGCCTTCTCCGAGGTGCAGGCCGCTGCGCCGGGCTTTCTGAATCTGCGGCTGGCTCCGGCCTTCCTGGCAAAATACCTGGAGCAGACCCGCACCGCGCCCCGCTTCGGCGTGGCCCGGGATCCCAAGGCGGGCACCGTGGTGGTGGACTACGGCGGCGCCAACGTGGCCAAGCCCCTGCACATCGGCCATCTGCGCTCTGCCATCATCGGCGAGAGCATCAAGCGGATCCAGCACTTCTTCGGCAACGAGACCGTGGGCGACACCCATCTGGGAGACTGGGGCCTGCAAATGGGCCTGGTGATCGCCGCCCTGCAGGATCAGCAGCCGGAGCTGTGCTACTTTGACGAGGCCTACACCGGCGAATACCCCGCGGAGCCTCCCTTTACCATCTCGGATCTGGAACGGATCTATCCTGCCGCCTCCGCCCGCTCCAAGGAGGACGAGGCCTTTGCCCGCAGAGCCCACGACGCCACCTACGAGCTCCAGCAGGGAAGACCCGGCTATATGGCCCTCTGGAAACACATTATGGCTGTCTCCAAGGCGGATCTGCGGAAGAACTACGACAAGCTGGGGGTCAGCTTTGAGGTCTGGCTGGGAGAGAGCGACGCCCAGCCCTACATCCCCCCCATGCTGGAGGAGATGCGGCAGAGCGGCCTGCTGGTGGAGAGCGAGGGCGCTCAGGTCATCGAGGTGCAGGAGCCCACAGACACCAAGGAGGTGCCGCCCTGCATCATTATGAAGTCCGACGGCGCTACCCTCTACGCCACCACCGACCTGGCCACCATCCGCCAGCGGATGGAGACCTGGAAGCCCGACCGCATCCTCTATGTGGTGGACAAGCGCCAGAGCCTCCACTTCGAGCAGGTCTTCCGGGCCGCCCGGAAGGCGGGCCTGGTGCAGCCGGAGACAGAGCTGCGCCACATTGGCTACGGCACCATGAACGGCAAGGACGGCAAGCCCTTCAAGACCCGCGCGGGCGGCGCAATGCGGCTGGAGACCCTGACCAACGAGATCACCGACTTCGTCCGGGCCAAGGTGGAGGAGAACACGCTGGTCACCGGCGACGACGTGGCCGACACCACCGCCAAGATCGCCCTGGCCGCGCTGAAATACGGCGATCTGATGAACGCCCCCACCAAGGACTATATCTTTGACATGGATCGCTTTGCGGCCTTCGAGGGCAACACCGGCCCCTATATCCTTTACACCATCGTGCGGATTAAGTCCATCCTGGGCCGCTACGGCGCCTGGGAGGAGCTGCCCATCACGGCCCCGGAGACCCCGGAGGCCAAGGATCTGATGCTGGCTCTGACCCGGCTGCCCGACGCCCTGGAGCTGGCCTACCGGGACTGCGCCCCCAACGCCATCTGCGCCTATATCTACGAGCTGGCGGGCTTCGCCAACAAGTTCTACCACGAGACCCGCATCCTCACCGAGGAGGACGCCGAAAAGCAGAAGGGCTATATCGCCCTGATCGGCCTCACCAAGCGGGTCCTGGAGACCTGCATCGATCTGCTGGGCTTCGAGGCCCCGGAGAAAATGTAACAAACAGCAAAACAGCGTGCGGCCGGAAACCGCACGCTGTTTTTGTTGTGTATTCAGCTTCGCTTGAACATGATGGGCCGGATGCGCTTGTAGAGCAGGAAGGTCAGAATGCTGACCACCGTACCCTTGATCAGATTCAGCGGCGCAACCGCCAGCAGAACGAAGGAATAGACGCCGGTGATGTGGCTGTTGATCTCCGTTCCCTTGGCCACGATGGCCTGCAGGGGCCAGTGGTACATTTCGGAGTAGGCGGGCAGCAGGTAGACCGCGTTGAACAGACTGCCGAAGATTGCCATGACCAGGGTGCCGACGATCATCCCCGCCACAGCGCCGCCCTTCGTCCGGATGCGGTGATAGATCATGGACGCGGGCAGGACGATGGCGCAGCCGATGGAGAAGTTCGCCAGCTCGCCCACGAAAGCGGTGGTGGACGGCTTCAGCACCAGCTTGATCATGATTTTCAGGAACTCGGTCAGAATGCCTGCCACCGGCCCCAGGTAGAAGGAGCAGATCAGCACCGGCAGCTCCGAAAGATCGACCTTGTAGAAATCCGGGGCCAGGAACACCAGGGGAAGCTCCAGCAGCATGAGCAGCCCCGCCAGGGCGGCGGAAACAGCTACCGTGGTGATGTACTTGGACGAGGACAGCCGCAGCCGGTCCTTGCAGAAAAAGTGCTCATACAGACCGGCCAGGAGCAGCAGCCCTGCCACGACGGAAAAACAGATCAGGATAAACTGCGTTGTTGCTCTCAATTTGATTACCTCCGTGTAAAGAATGCCTGAAGACGGTAGATCTTCAGGCATACCCATTGACGTGCAATGAACAGCTTCTTCTTCCATCCAGACTGTACTGTCGGCTCCGGAGTTCCACCGGGTCTGCCCAAAGGCTCGCGGGCTCTC
Organism: Oscillospiraceae bacterium; assembly: GCA_016292255.1. Classification (GTDB taxonomy): domain Bacteria; phylum Bacillota; class Clostridia; order Oscillospirales; family Oscillospiraceae; genus JAFRPC01. The sequence continues at coordinate 3,852 of JAEEZZ010000145.1, read as the reverse complement.
ACCGCCGGTCGGGAATCGCACCCTGCCCTGAAGAAATACTGGATTCAGTTCTGGAGTATTATACAATGGAACTTGGATAAATGCAAGTGTTTTTTCCGGGAGTTGTTGACAATCGGGAGGGCATTCCCTATAATGAAAGTATCTGAAACAAAGGAGGAGATCCAGGCATGACTTGTCCGAACTGCGGCCGCCAGGCCACAGGAAATTTTTGCCCCGGCTGCGGCACAAGACTGAGCGCGCAGCCCGCTTCCGACCCCGGGACCGGGCAGGGCAGGCCTTCCCGCCGTCGCCGTGCCCAAAACCGGAATGACAGGCAAAGCCTGGAATATCCCCAGAATCGGGAGCACGTCTACCGGCAGATCAACGCCCAGCAGAGCTTCCGGCAGGGCAGCGCCCCCGGCCAGTATGCTTTCCCGGGCTATGTGCCGAGCCAGGGCTACAATCCGGGCAGGCAGGAGACGGGCGTTTATCAGGACATTCCTGCCTGGGCGACAGGGCAGTCCCCCGGCGGGCAGCTTCTGATGCGGCTGGCAGGCTCGACGATCATGCTGATCTGCGCCATTCTGGCCAGCCTTTATGCGCTGAGTATGTGCTATCTCTGCGGCAAGGAGATCGTACATCTGATCGGGGAGATCGGAGATCACTACAAGTATTACAGCACCGCCCAGAAGATCGCCAACATCATCAGCATTGTCACCGCCTTCGCCCATGCGATCATGGCGGCCTGGCTGCTGGCCGCGGTGTGGAGGCTTATCGGGTCGGCGGTGGGGCGGTACAGGCTTGCCATGAGCTGCTCCGGGCTGCAGTTCTGCAAGAGCTATACCCGCATCCGGGGCTTGCTCCTCTTCCTGCCCGCCTTTGCCGCGATGCTCTCCCTGGCGATGGATATTGTGGAGGTCGAAACCAACAGCTTTTCCTACGGGACCCTGTCTCTGACGCTGAGCTGCGCGACCCACGCCGGATTCCAGGCCGTCACGGTGCTGTTCACCAAGCATACCACGCTGACCCTGGCCTTCCTCAGCGGCCTGCTGCTCCTGGCCGCGGCCAGAAGCTCCCTGCTCACCACCGTGTGCGCCACCTCCGTTCGGATGCTTCGCTACGGCGGCCCCCAGCAGAGGCGGGTGGTCCCGGCAGCCGTGCTGACCCTTCTCCGGGGCCTGGTGCTCCTTGCGGGCGGGATCTATATGCTGGCGGAATACGGAGATCACTTCCAATTTGACGGCATCCTGCAGATCAGCTCGTTCCTGGTCACGGGGCTTGCGTCGTGCCTGCTCTCCGTGCTCCTGTTCCGGGACGCCGCCGGGATCCGCCGGCTTCAGGGCGAATGACCCGGGCCGGAACCCGCCGTCTGCGGCGCGGCATCTGATATCCATGCATCGAGTTGAAGAATTATCCACTAATATCGCGGAAGATCATTGACAAGCGAAAAAAATACATATATAATCGAATTATCCAAGAAAAGGAGGAAATCAGGAATGATTTGTCCACAATGCGGTCGAGAGACCTCGGGTAAATTCTGTCCCTTCTGCGGCGCTAAGCTGAACACGGAAGCCGCCGCGCCCCAGGCAGCCAATCCGGTCAACCAGCAGAACCGGGAATACGCGTCCAACCAACCGTACAACCCCGGCTTTGCCTACAACCAGAACCAAAATCCGGGATATGCCCCCAACCAGGGCTATATGCCCAACCGGCCGGCGACCCCCTATCAGGGCGCTCCCGCCGGCGCGCTCGGTCAGTCCCCGGCCATTCAGGCGCTCCGCAAGGTGGCCACTTCTCCCGCGTTTCTTTTGGCGCTGCTGCTCTACACAGTCGGCTTCCTGTTTTCCACCTACATAAACATCAAAAATCTGGGGATCTATTTTGACTACCTGGATTACTACAAGAGAAGCTCCATGCAGGGCCAGATCATCGGCAATATCGTGGGCACCTTCCTGAGCATCCTGCTGTCCGTGGCGACCGTGACCGCCCTTTGGAGCATCTTTGCCTCCGCCGCCAATAAGACCAAAGAGCGCATAGGTACCGGCGGGCTGACCTTCTTCAAGGTGATCTACATCATCGGTCTGGTGTTTGTGAGCCTCGCGCTGGTGCTCATTGTGGTGCTGATGATCATGCTCATCGCCTCCAAGAAATACAGCGAATTCTTCCAGACCTCCGTCAATCAGCTCAACAACATTCTGGTCCGCGCCGGCTATCAGTTCCCCTCCGTCAGCAGCGACCCGCGAACCTTCCTCTATATCTTCCTGGGCGTGATGATCCTGGTCGTGATCCTGGGGTTGATCTACATGGCCAAGATCATCAAGAGCATCAATACGGCCAAGCGGGTCATCCGCACGGGAATGCCGGACGACCGGGTCTCCGTCTTCGTGGGCGTGTTCACGATCCTCGCCGCAGTGGGCGGCGTGATCAACGGCATCCGTGTTTTTGCGGAGCTGCGGGAAACCATGGCACTGTTGAACATGAACAAGACCCTTGCGATCTTCTACGGGATCATCACGATCGTGAGCGCTGTATCCACCCTTTGCTTTGCCATCACTCTGTTCCAATTCCGCTCCGCCATGCGGCGCCTCGGGGTTCGGAAGGGTGTCATGCAGTACAACCCCAACTGACGCTTGAATAGGAGAGATTCCATCTATGATATGTCCCAACTGCGGCGGCGAAACGACGGGGGAGAGATGCCCCTTTTGCGGTACGGTTCATTCCGCCGCGCCGCAGGCTGACGCCCAGACCCGGTCGCAGGAGCCTGATCGGGGCCGCCCCTTTCCCGGCAATGCGCCGGATCGCGGCAATGACAGCCAGTGGGTGGACGAGTTCGCCCGCTGGAGCGACGAAACAGCTGACGACAGCGAGCTGCCGGTGGCCAGGTTCATTCGGAAGCTGGCAAAATCGCCGTTGATGCTCTTTTGTTCCATCCTGGCGACCCTGTACGCCGGCGGGATCGGCTTCACCCTCGGCGCAGCCAGCCTCGGCACTACCCAGAAGCTCCTGGCCAACAACTTCGACTCCTACTTTTCCAATGACAAGATCGGCCGTACGATCTTTCTGATCTCCTGCTTTATCCACATCGGCATGGCGCTGTGGCTGTCGGTTTCCATGTGGTCGCTTTTCTGCTCGGCCCACAGCCGCAAGAAGCCCAACTACGACGTGGGCTGGTTCAACAGCTTTCTGTCCTTCGCCCGTGTGGGCCGGAAGCTTTTCCTGCTGCTTGCCGTCATTTCAGCCGCCGGGATGGCGCTGATGCTGCTGGATGTTGATTTCTCCAACACCCTCTTCTATTCCATCGGGCTGGCCGGCTCCGGCGCGGGAATGCACATCGGCCTTTCCCATGTGATCGCCAGGTTCCTCGGGGAAAACAATCTGCGGATGGTGGTTTTGGTCGTGATCTTTGTGTTCGACACGATCCGCTTCACCATGCTGACAGCGGTGTTCTCCATGGCCGGCGGAATGCTCCGCTTTGACGAGCCCACGCGCTGGAAGATCCCGCCCGTGGCGGCGTTCAGCTTCCTCAGAGGCGTGATCTGGCTCGGCGTCAGCGCCTACACGCTGCTGACGGAGAAAACGACCACGATGCTCCTGATGCTTTACCTGCCCCTGTGCGTCCTGGGGCTGACGCTGATCTTCGGCTCCCTGCTGCTGGGCCGGTTCTGCACCGGCGTCAAGCAGAGGCAGGGCGAATAGCGATCCCGATCCACAAAAAGATCCCGCTGCGGAAGATGATATGCTCCCTCTATGAGAGACAGTGAAATAACAAATCACTGTCATCATAGGGGGAGCATTATCATGTCACGAAGAAAAACAATAACACCAGAAGAAAAGATACAGATTGCACAGGACTGCATAGAAGGTAGGATAAGT